>CAYJFT010000001.1:0-4473 GCA_964369765.1 uncultured Pseudomonadales bacterium
AAGCAGGGTGGCATAAATTACATAAAAAAACATCGTCAGCTCTTCTGCTGCTAGCATCGGCAGCCCCCGCAAACTCACAATCGCTGCCGCCGTCATCAGGGCAATTTGCCCAGTCGAGAGAAATTTCTTTTTCACTTTTGCTTCCATCATCTCATCCTTTCCTCACTCCTTAAGTATGCTTAAAACCTGCCGCTTCATCCTCACTCAAACTAGCTCCCCCGCCATGCTCTCGTAAAAACTCCACCGCTCGCCGGAAATCTGCCATAAAAAGATCGGCCATATCCATACTAAAACCATTTCGGCATAAAATTCTCTGTACCACCAGCTTTTCCGCCCTCGCCGGCATAGTATAAGCCGGCAGCTGCCAACCTCTGGTTCTCATCCGGTCGGTAATATCAAAAAGATTAAATTTCACCCTCGCATCCTTTTTCAGACTCCAACAACCCGCCGGCAAGCCTCCCTCGCCATTGTATAAAATCTCAAAAATCCCCATCTTTTCAATCTCTACACAGACATATTTGGCTACCAGGGCGCATTCACTTTGAATCTTTTTATACCCTGCCCGCCCCAAGCGCAAGAAATTATAATACTGCGCAATTATCTGCCCCGCTGGCCGCGAGAAATTCAGGGCAAAAGTCGCTTCATTGCCCCCCAGATAATTAACATAGAAAATTAACTCCTCTGGCAAATCCGCCTTCTCGCGCCAGACCACCCAGCCCACCCCCAGCGGCGCCAAGCCAAATTTATGCCCCGAGGCATTAATTGATTTCACCCGCTCCAGGCGAAAATCCCACAGCAAATCATCTTGTAGAAACGGGGCCACAAACCCCCCACTGGCCGCATCTACATGAATCGGAATATCCCAGCCTCGCTCTGTTTGTAATCTATCCAAAGCTTTACTAATCTCTGCTACATTTTCGTATCGACCGGTATATGTCACTCCCAGCGTTGGCACCACCCCAATGGTATTCTCGTCTATATAGGGCAACATCGACTCCGCGCTCATCTCCAACCGCCCTTCTTCTACCGGTACGCTCCGAATCTCTACATCAAAGTAGCGGGCAAATTTGTACCAACAAATTTGCACCGGCCCGCAAACTATATTCGGTTTACTAGCATCTTTGCCCTCCCATTCCCGGATTTTCCGCCAGCGCCATTTCAAAGCTAAGCCCCCCAACATTGCCGCCTCACTACTACCCACAGTCGAGGTCCCCAAAGTCGTCCTCGCCTCAGGTGAATGCCATAAATCCGCCAGCATCGCCACGCAGCGTTTTTCTATTGCCGCACTTTGGGGATATTCATCTTTGTCAATCATATTTTTAGCCAAGGAATCATCCATCAGCCGGTGAATATTTTTGTCCAAATAAGTTTGGCAAAAAGTCGCTAAATTCTGCTTGGCATTCCCGTCCAATAGCAACTCATCCCGCAAGAAATTATAAATGTCCCGCCCATTACTCTCTTCTTGTGGCAAGCTAAATTTCTTTAGCGCGCTTCTCGCCTCTGTCCCACCATAAACTGTCTCATTAGCATTATCTTTTGTCATTTTTGTCTTCACCTTCCTACTACTACTACTATTATTATTATTACTATTATTTATCATCACCTTTTTCTCTTCAAAAATCTCAATCGCCCGCGCCACTTCATTTCTCACTATCATTGCCCCTTTATCCTCCTTACTATAACTAACCAATTCGCCAATAATCACCCCTTGTTTATTTCTCCCTCGGCTACGCCAAAAAAACCAGGGACTCTGTAAATATTTCATAAACTTAAGTATAAAAGAAAATTCCCACCCACCCGCCCCGCAAAAACCTCAGTAAAAACTGGCAAAAAAAGCAAAGTCTGATTGAGTAGCAAAAGCTATTGACAAAAATTTGTCTTTTAGCTATAATATTAGTTACCGAGGCTCAGTTATCGAATAGTTACCCATGTGGTACGCGTTTCAAGATTTACTTTTGAATAGAAACTGAGCCGATTTATTGAAAAAACCAAATGTTTTCCACTTGCTTCTTTAGTTTGTTCAAGTATTCTTGATCATTTTTATTTTTATTTTCACAACTCTTTCTTATTGAACCAGCTACTAAGTCAGCAAGCTGAATTAAATTATTCCCTTTGGAATCAACAAATCGAATCTGAGCCATTTTAGAGTTTTCTGTAGAAAAAAGCGATCTTTTTATGTAATTTTGCAATTCTTTTCTTATATTTTTAGTTCCACTTCCATCAACAAAAATCTTTGAACCAATTAAGTAGGTCATTGATTTTTCCAATAGCTGTTTTAATATATAATTATAAAATTTTTGACGGTTTGACCTAAGAAAATCAGACCTTATCTTGTCCTTGTCAATTATCAAAGCTCTGATTTTAAAATTACAATCAGTAATTTGATCCAAAAGTAAGAGTCTTCTTTGATAACTAAGCTTAGAAAACTTAAGCTCACTACTTTGTTGCCAGCCTAGGAGTTTTCTATAACCATCAAATTTTTGTTTTATTTTGTAAGCCGAACTATTCTCCTCAAAAATAACCATTGCAATGACAAAATAACGACTTGCTCCGTTTATCGTTTTAAATCCCGGGTCACCCGATTCATCAATATAGATTAAGTTGCCAGTCTTTTCAGTTAAGTTTGACATATTATGTATTATAAAGTTATAAAAGAGAAAATTACTCGCAATCAGTGCTTGAAAGTGAGTTATTTTGACGCTTTTCCCCCTTGAAATTCTTTCCATTTTAGGCTAAGATATACAAGTAAAAAAATGCCAAAAACAAGCGGTAAAACATTAGCTAAAATTAAAAAAACCTTGATTTATCAAGCTTTTTTTCTCATATCCACTCTAATTTTCCTCCTTTTCCCAAGTGATACTTTTTCCCAAATCAAACTCCGCACTGTCGCCGACTGGGAAGCTGGCTCCATTGTTCTCCTCAACGGTCACCAATTTATCAAACTCAATCCCCCCGGCGGTGATGGTTACTTTATGGCCCTGGAACCAGCTTGTTATCAAACCGAGGCTAATTTCACTAGTCAGGTTAAATCTTTAGAACAAATCAAGACAGACTATTTAATCACCCCCGAAATAGAACAAAACCTCATTCAAGCTGACCAAGCCTATAATGGAGTAGGGGAGAGCTCACAAAATCCTCTCCAAGAATATCTTATTCTTACTTCCCCCGCCTCCGGCATCGGCGCCTCCTGCTCTTGGACCTCCGCCGACCCCGCTCACACCCTCATCCCCCTCACCCCTAATTCTTGCACTGTCGCCATTCCCATTTTCCCCACTACCACTAATTACACCCACATACTCACCGGCTGCAACCTCGACACCTTAACTACCACCAAACCGATCAACCCCCGCCCCACTATGCAAGCCTTTACCAAAGAATCTTGTCTCGCCCTCCCCCAATGCTCAGGCGAAGAAAATAATTACACCTGCCCACCCGAAGCCACTATTGAACTCATCGACGAGCGCGACAATAAAACCTACACCATCCGCCGCCTCCCGGATGGTAATTGCTGGATGGTTGACAACCTGGCCTATGGCGGCGACATCAGCGCAGGCGGCTCCGACGCCTGCGCCAGCAAAACATCTTTTAATGGCAATACCACCGCTACACCCAGTAATGTTTTTGGCGAGGGCACTTACGGTGACTGCCGGAACAATCCCTATGGCCTAGGGTATTTTTACAATTGGCAAGCCGCCATGCAAGAGCCAACTGCATTTTATAACAATGACTATCAAGGACCTCAAGTTAATATTGCCGGACTCTGTCCGGCCGGGTGGACTTTACCTACTGGAGGTCCAAGTAGTGAATTTACAAGTTTAGATCTATCTTTGGGCGGTACTGGAGAAAATAAGCAACAAAATAGTCAATTAATTGACTATTATAAAGATGAAAATCGATTTAATTCCATATTTTTTGGTTACTCAGATCCAAGCGGGCAAATCGGTGCTAGCTTTTTTTATGATTTATGTGGACATTACTGGAGTAGCACCCAATATAATTTACTTTCTCCTTATAATTTTGGAGTATGTACAGATGCAGCATGGCCACAAGATACGATTCCCCCAGATAGTTTTAAAAACTCTGGTATGAATATTCGTTGTCTCCTCTCCTTCCCCCAAACCCCTCAATCCTTCTCCTTCACCTGCTCTCCCAATCAAGTCAACCTCGACGTCACTCCCATCGGTGGTGACACTCTCCGCTGGTACACCACTCAAGTTGGCGGCACACCAGTCTATCAAGGTCTTGATTTCTCCCCACCCACCCCCATCAACTCTGTTATCTACTATGTTTCTTCTTACAATTCCACTGATAACATTGAATCCTCAGAGCGTCTCCAGGTCATTGTTTCTGCCAATCAATGCTCTCTCCTCCAAGAATTTTCTACTCAAAAAGCCTCACTTCTTACTCAATGCACTCAAGATGAATGCTTTCCCGGCTCATCCCTAGAACTCGTAGCCGAGCGCGATAACAAAC
>CAYJFT010000001.1:4573-10198 GCA_964369765.1 uncultured Pseudomonadales bacterium
AATACACTGTCCGCCGTCTCCCCGATGGTAATATTTGGATGGTCGATAATCTCGCCTACGGCGGCGATATTAGCACCGGTGACACCGATGCTTGCGCTGGTAAAAATACCTTCAGCCCCAATGGCTCACCAAATCCATCTAATATCTTTGGCTCCGGTACTTACGGCGACTGTATTGACCCAGCCACAAATTGTACTGTTGGTCAAAATAGTAATACAAATTGTTTCTGTATCAATGGAGGCTGTGGTTATCTCTACAACTGGCAGGCCGCCATGCAAGAATCAACTGCCTATTACAACACTAATTACACCGGCCCTCAAACTAATATCACTGGCCTTTGCCCTGGAAATTTTAAACTTCCTACCAAAGATAATTTTGGCAATTTAGACATTGCCTTTGGTGATAACGGCGACCAAAATAGTCAGGCTGAAAACGCTTGGAGAAGCTCAAATATTTTTAACACTATCTTAAGTGGTTTCAGCGGATATTATTCAAACATCATCAATTATCAAGGACAAGCAGGTTATTATCGCACTAGCACTCAGCTTTCCAATACTGGTGTATATAGTGCTAGTATTGATCCATTTGCTATCAATCCCGTTCGACCAATATCGGAAGGAGGCAAACATGATGCAATAGGAGTCCGCTGTCTCCTCTCCTTTCCCCAAGCCCCTCAATCCTTCTCCTTTACCTGTTCTCCCAATCAAGTCAATCTTGATGTCACTCCTATCGGCGGTGACACCCTCCGCTGGTACACCACCCAAACCGGCGGTACACCAATCCACCAAGGTCTTGATTTTTCCCCATCCACCCCCACCACTTCTACCATCTACTATGTCTCCTCTTACAACTCCACTGATGACGCCGAATCCTCGGATCGTCTCCCAGTTATTATCTCCGCCAATCAATGCTCTCTCCTCCAAGAATTCTCCACCCAAAAAGCCTCACTTCTTACTCAATGTGCTCAGGATGAATGCTTCCCCGGCTCATCCCTAGAGCTCGTAGACGAGCGCGATAACAAACAATACACTGTCCGCCGTCTCCCCGATGGTAATATTTGGATGGTCGATAATCTCGCTTACGGCGGCGCCAGTGCCCAGGGAGATGTGGATAACTGTGTCAATCGCACTACTTTTTCTGGAAACGGCTCTGCTACACCATCCAATCGCTTTGGAGCAGATACTTACGGTGATTGTCGCAATGGTGCTGGTTATTCAGGATATTTTTACAACTGGCAGGCAGTGATGCAGCAAGCCAGTGCTTATTACAATGTGAATTACACTGGATCTCATGAAAATATTACTGGTATTTGTCCTGACAACTGGTTAGTTCCCACAATGAATCAAGGTGAAAAGCTAATTAGTTACTTAGGTGTTAATGCTGATACTAACTGGGTAAACCCAGATATTTATAATGTTGCTTTTGCTGGGTGGTTAAATCAAACTAGCGGAGCTTTATCTAATCAGGGGACAATGTTTAATATGTGGCTAAGCAATCAAGCCTCAAATCAGCAATCTGCCTTTCTATCTGTGAGAGATGATACTAGTTGGACAGCAGATTGGTATAAGAGCTCAGGTTTTAATCTCCGCTGTCTCCTCCCCCTCGAATAATCTCCCCACCCGCCCCGCAAAAACCTCAGAAAAAGCTGGTAAAAAGTTCAAAACTTTTGTTTGAGTTTTACCCTTAATAGCTCCATGCTGAGCAGTTGTTTCCAAAATGGAAATAACCACTTTTTCATCCAATTCACCATCCGCAAAAATATTTTGCAAATGCTTACTAATAGCTGGTACGCCCACGCCAAAAAGTTCCGTCATGGCTTTTTGAGACATTTTGCCCCAAGCCCCCCCCCGCCCCCACCCCCCACCCCCCCCCCCCCGAAAAAAACCCGAAAATGCCCAAATATGGGCAAAAAGTCCTTTAAAAGCGCCATATTTGGGCATTTTTCACCCTTTTACTCCGCTTTTCGCCCCCTTACTCCCAGCTCTCCCCCGCAAAAAACTCTAAATTATCTAAATAAAACCCGCTCTCTATTGTCACTGGAAAAGTCCGCTCACTCTCTAGCAGCCAGTCTAGATCAGCCACAATTGTAGCAATATAATAGCCCTCTGCTTCCTCGCCCCCCACGCTGGCGCTTGTCACTTCCAAACTCACCGACTCACTCTCTGCTCCGCCAGCGTCGCGCAAACTCGGGTTCGCTAGGCGCGCCAGCACCTCATCCCCGCTGCGCAAATAATAGCTTCCGGCGCGCCCGCCATCAATCGACAGTGGCGAATGCTCCAACTCCATCCCCGGATCCACTTGAATCAGAAAACTAAAACGATTATTAGGCAAATCGCATTCGCTACTAGGTATCCCCAGACTCAAAAGCTGCAAACAAGCTGTATCAAAATCCGCTCTGTCCCCAATAATAATTTGATTAGTTAGACCCCGCCCCGGCTCTATTTTATAAGTCAAATCCGTATCTACCCCCACCTCTAAATTCTCCACCCAATCATAGCCGTCTTCCCGCTTCACCACCGTTTCCGTTTTCACCTGGTCTCTCTCACTAAGGACCACTGCTAATTCTGGCTCCTCACTCGCTACCAACTCCGTCTCACTTCCCTCCAAAAAGAAATCCCAAGCTAGCTCATTTTCCACTAAACCCTGCTCAAAAACTTGACTTTGATCCACTCCGGTCGAAAACAACTGATAAGTAAAACCTGGTTGATATTCTTGAAAAGATTGATAAACTTCGCTCAGATCTACAAAAGCACTTGGGTTCACTCCCGTCCCCGCGCTCGCCTCTGCCTCTCCTAGGACCTCAAAACGCAAAAAAGCGCTCTCTGCCATCTCTTTATCCCCAAATTTGGCCCGAAAGCCCGGATTGACCGCCAAAAAAAGTGCCCGCGAATCCGCCCCCGCCGGGAAAATACTAGCATTAATCGCTAGGGAATTCTGCACCGACGCCGGCACAAAAGGTAAACTCCAAAAATAGCGACTACTCACCAGCGCTAGCAAAATCGCAAAAGTCCCCAGTACTATTCCACAACTCAAAAAGATATTTTTCATAATGCTATTATAGCATTTTTTTGTGATATGATAAGCCCTATGCAAGCTCAACTTTACAACTCACTCACCAAAAAGATTGAAGCCGTCCCGGTCAAACCCGATGGCAGCCTGGGTTTTTATGCCTGCGGCATCACCGCTTATGACTTTGCTCATCTGGGCAATCTGCGTCGCTATGTTATGGATGATGTCATCATTCGCACCCTCCGTTATTTTGGTTATCAGGTTAATTTTGTCCAAAATGTCACCGATGTTGGTCATTTAACCTCCGACGCCGATGTTGGCGATGATAAATTAGAAAAAGGCGCCCAAAGAGACGGGGAGAGTGTGGCGCAAATTGCCCAGAAATTTCAGGATTACTTTTATGCCGTCAATGACGAAATTGGCAATTTGCGCCCAGACACCATTGCCCGCGCCAGCGATTACATCTCGCAGCAACTAGCCATCGCCACCGATTTAGAAGCCAAAGGCTTTGCTTATCTTATCCCCGGCGACGGCCTTTATTTTGACACTAGTAAGGACCCCGATTATGGCCAACTGGCCGGTCTTCCCTTGGCCGAGCTCCAAGAAGGCGCCCGGGTTAATAAAGTTGCCGGTAAGCGCAATCCTACCGACTTTGCCATCTGGAAATTAGAAAAACCCGGCGAAAACCGTCAACAGGTCTGGCCTTCTCCCTGGGGCGAGCGCTCTTTCCCCGGCTGGCATTTAGAATGTGTGGCTATTTCTCAGACTCATCTGGGTCCCCAGTATCAAATCCACTCCGGCGGCATCGATCACCTCACTGTCCATCACCCCAATGAAATCGCTCAGGCCCAGGCCCACACCGGTCAAGTCCCTTATGTAGAACTTTGGATTCATCACAACTTTATGCTCATTGAAGGTCAAAAAATGTCCAAAAGCCTGGGCAATATTTACCGCCTAGAAGATATCAACGCCCGCGGTTTCACCCCCTCTGCCCTACGTTATCTTTTCCTCACCACTCATTATCAAAAAGAAATGAATTTCACTTGGGATAGTTTGGCCGCCGCCCAAAAAGCCTATGATCGCCTGGTTCACAATTTGGCCCGCTTGGGTAGCGAAAAAACCGACTCCATGGCCCAACAAGACAATATTGACCGCGCCGAGCGCCTCAAGGCCGAGTTTTTTCAAGCTCTGGCCAATAATCTCCAAACCCCTCAGGCTCTGGTAGTTATCGGCGAAATTCTCAAAGCCACTTTGGGCAAAGGTGAACGCTATGACCTTGTCCTGGAACTAGACAATCTCCTTGGCCTAGGGCTGCGTCAAGCCGTCGCCCGTCACTGGCAAAAAGAAGCCCAAGCCACTGCTCATCCTACTTTAAGTAGCGAAGCCGAAACGCTTTTTCAAGAAAGAGAAACTGCCCGCGCCAACAAAGATTTTGCCCGCGCCGATTTCTTGCGCCAAGAATTAACCAAACTTGGCTATCAAATTCAGGACACCCCCGCCGGCGCTAAATTAATCAAAGTGCTCTAACTAGCCGCTTTTCCCAACTTCCTCCCCAATTTTCTTCCAAGCTATGCTAAAATAGTCATCACTTATGCTTACTATTACTATCAGCAATCAAATTTACTTACCCGCTGCTAGCGTCGATGCAGAAATGGAAAAGTTTTTTGTCGGCGAGCTCAGTTTCTTTAACCCCAAAATCATTGAACTCCAGCGTCTAGGTTATTCTACCTGGAAAGTCCCCAAAAAAATCATTTGTTACAAAAAGCTCAAGACCGGCTTTTATCTTCCTTTGGGTTTTGGCCCTCGCCTGCTTCAGTATTTAGAGGAGCGCGACCTCCCCTATCATCTAGAAGACAAACGCATCGAATTACCCATCACCCCCATTTCAAGTCAAATTACCCTTAAACCCGAACAAAATCATGCTCTAGAGCGTATCCTCAAAAACAATCGCTGTATCTTGGAAGCCCGCCCTGGTTTTGGTAAAACTATGCTTGGCCTCCAAACCCTGGCCGCCCGCGCTCAAAAAACCCTCATCATCGTCCACACCCGGGCTCTTTTGGGTCAATGGCAAAAACGCCTCACCGATTTTTTGGACTTAGAACCAGGTGAGCTGGGCATTATCGGCGAGGGTAAATGGCGAGTTGGCCCTCGGGTCACTATCGCTTCTTATCAAACTCTCCTCAGTCGTGGTACCACGGCCATCAAAAATGATTTTGGCCTCATCATTGTCGACGAATGCCATCATGTTCCCGCCAATACTTTTGCCAAAGTAGTCCGCGGTTTTAGCGCCAAATATTGCTTGGGCCTCACCGCCACTCCCTTTCGCAAAGATAAATTAGACAAATTAATGACTTTTTACCTAGGCAAAATTATCCCCACCGTTTACCCCGAAACCAGTCAAGAAAATAGTTTGCTCACCCAGGCCGCTGTCCCCACTACCCTAATTCAGCGCCCCACCGATCTTTTTATCCCGGACGCAGAGGAAAAAGAATTTACCGAGTTGGGTACTATCCTTAGCGAAGACTTTGCCCGCAATAATTTAATTGTCGCCGATGTTTTAGCTGATATCGCTCTGGGTAAAAAGATTATTATCCTTAGCGAGCGAGTCGGTCATTG
>CAYJFT010000001.1:10208-13907 GCA_964369765.1 uncultured Pseudomonadales bacterium
TATGTTTCGCGCCCTTTTTGGTTTTTTTCTGTTTATTTTTGTGTTTTTGGCGAAAAAATCGCCCCACACCAGCGCCGTCCTCATCACCGGTCAAATCAAAAAAGCCGAGCGCGAGACCCTTTTTGAGGAAATCAAAGACGATAAATATCAAATTGTCGTCGCCACCGGCGGGGTTGTTGGTGAAGGCTTTGATTATCCTGCTCTAGAGTCTCTCTTTCTCACTTTTCCCTTTTCTTGGCGCGGCAAACTTATACAATATGTGGGCCGGGTTCAGCGTCAGGTCCCTGGTAAAAATAGCGCCAGCGTTTACGATTATATCGATCAAAACATCTCTATTTTTACCGCTATGTATCGCAAACGACAGCGCACTTATCGTGAACTCGGCGTCAAGCTTTAAGCTTACCCCTTGCCGCGCCTAATTACCCGCCAAGACTTTTTCCCGGGCCAAAACCGTAGCTTCATGCAGCGACTCAAAAGTCCCACAATCAAACCATTTCCCCTCTACAAAACCTACTTCTAGCTCTCCAGCCTGCAAATAAAGATTATTAATATCAGTAATCTCTAATTCACCCCGGGCAGACGGAGCAATTGTTTTGGCCTTTTCTATCACACTATTATCATAGACATAAAGTCCAGTCACCGCATAATTACTCTTGGGCGCAGTTGGTTTCTCTTCTATAGAAAGGGCCTTCATTTTCTCATCAAACTCTACCACTCCAAATCGTTCTGGTTCATTGGTGTGAATGGCAAAAACCTTCGCCCCACTCTGGAAGTTCTTAATATCTTCACTAAAATCATCCTCATAAAGATTATCACCCAAAATCATTGTTACCTGGTCATCACCAATAAAATTCTCTCCAATAATAAAAGCCTGGGCCAAACCTTCTGGTTTTTCTTGAATTTCATAAGTAATTTTGCAACCATAATCACGTCCATTGCCCAAAAGCTTCAAAAAATCTCCGGCATTACTAGGAGCAATAATCACTAAAATCTCCGTAATTCCCGCTTTGACCAAAGTTTCAATGGGATATAAAACCATTGGTTTATTATAAACTGGCAGCAATTGCTTGCTGGTAATTTTGGTCAGCGGGCGCAATCTTGTTCCCGAACCCCCGGCTAAAACAATACCTTTCATTTTCGACCTTTCTTTTAGGCTTCAGTTTCCACTGAAATTTTTAATTCCTCTAATTTCTCTGTACTTAATTTTTCGGGCGCCACCATCACCGCTGTTTTCCCACTCCCACTAGTAGGGAAGGCCACCACTTCTTTGACCGAGCTCTCCCCGGTCAAAACCATAATCAATCTATCCAAGCCCAGCGCTATCCCACCATGTGGTGGCGCCCCAATCTCAAAGGCTTCTAGCATATGTCCCAAACTTTCCTCTACTTCTGCCTCACTATAACCCATAATTTTATAAGTCGCCAGTAACATTTCTTTATTATGAGCCCGTATCGCCCCACCCCCCACTTCATAGCCATTACAAACCAAATCATATTGGGCTGCCCGTAATTTATCTATATTTTTCCCCGCCAGCCAATCAGCCTGGTCTTCAACCATGGCCGCTGAAAAAGGATTGTGGGTAAAGGTCCAGCCACTTTTGCCATCAGCTACCTCAGCTGCATCGGCCTTATCCACTTTTTTGAAAAAAGGAAATTTCACTACCCAAGCAAAAGCTAATTTCCCCGCCGCTTTCTCTTCTTCACTGCGCAAATCAAATCGGTCTGCGCCATATTTTTCCATCGCTTCATCATAGCTTATCACCGGGAAATCCTCACTGACCATTGCTCCGCCAACTTTTTTCACCGCCTCTTTGACCACCGCCTCTGTTAGCGCCATTACTTCTTCGGGTTCGCTGACATAGCTCATTTCTAGGTCTAGCTGAGTCAATTCCAAAAGCCGATCCGAGCGCAAATCTTCATCCCGGAAGCAGCGCGCCACCTGAAAATATCGCTCTACCCCGGCCACCATTAATAATTGTTTGTATTGTTGCGGGCTCTGGGGTAGGGCATAAAAATTACCTGGCTGCAGGCGTGAGGGCACCAAGAAATCCCGCGCTCCTTCTTTGGTCGCCTTGCTTAGTATCGGTGTTTCCACCTCAGTAAAATCACGCTCATATAGGGCTTCACGCAAAGCCCGGGTAAAATCACTACGCAAGCGCAAATTTCGCGCCAAGCGCTCCCGCCGCAAATCTAAATAGCGATATTTTAACCGCACTTCTTCACTCATTTCTAGGCCATCGCCTTCGGTAAGTATCGGTAAGTCACCAGCCATAGTCAAAACTTCATATTCGTGCACATCCAGTTCTACTGTTCCAGTAGCTATTTCTGAATTGACCTGTTTTTCTGGTCTAGCTTTGACCTCACCCACTACTTTGATAATTGATTCTGGCCGCACCTCACCCAGCATCTTATAACCAACAATCTGAATTTTACCCGATATATCGCGCAAATCTATAAAAGTTACTTTGCCATGATCCCTTTTGCTATCCACAAACCCTACTAGGGTCACTATCTCACCCACTTTATTCACCGTTTCTATAATCTTGATTCTATTTTTCATCATAAGCCCGATTATAGCATAATTTTAAGTCAACTTTTTATAATCTTGGGCGAAAATTGCCGCACTCACTCTGCCCCGATATTCATCGGTTTTCAGCTCGCCAATCACCGCAATTTTCACCCCCCGCCTTGGCTTACTCCAGCCATATTTTTGATAATGCCAAAAAAGCACTTTCATCACCGCCCCCTCGCTATCAATTAAATTAATTTGCAAATGTTGCTGCTCGCTACCCAAAAAACGAAAATCAGCAATTTTCCCCCGCACTCCCACTTTAATCGCTGGATTACCCGCTCCAAACGGTTCCAGTTTTTGCATAAAATCTTGCAATAAATCAGCCTGTAAAACCCCAATTTTTACCCAAGCATCAGCTTCGATTTTGGGCACCAGTTGCTCTGAGGATATTTTATCCGCCTCTTTCTTCAAGGCCTTTTTAATCGCCCCCAAATTCTTGCGGGCAAAAGAAAAACCTGCCGCCATCTCATGACCCCCTACATCAATTAACTCTTCTCTAAACTCACGCAGCAGCGCGGTAATATTAATCCCCTCTATAGACCGGCAAGAAGCCTTACCCACTTTTTGGTCCAAACTAGCCACTATCACCGGCCTGGCGTAAATATCCACTAGGCGGCTGGCAATCAAGCCCACTATTCCCTCGTGAAATTTCTCACTTGCCACCATGATAATTTTATCCAAGCCCTCTCTTTCTACTTCTTTTTTAGCTGTCTCAAACATTTCTTCGGTCAATTCTTGCCGCTGCGAATTTACCTGAGTTAGTCTTTGCGCCAGAGTCGTCGCCCGCCCCGGATTATTAGTACAAAGCAAGCGCAAGGCTTCCAAAGTATTGGTCAGCCGCCCAATAGCATTGATTTTTGGTCCCAAACTAAAACCAATATTTTCTGTTTTAAGCTCACTCTGTTTTAGCCGCGACACTTTACAAAGCTCTATTATTCCTGGTCGCTGACTTTTTTGCAAGACTTTTAGGCCTTCTTTAACCAAGAGTCGATTATATTTTTTCAGTGGCACCAGATAAGCAATTGTAGCCAAACAAACCAAGTCCAAAAGTCCGCTCGCCTTTTCCGGGGCCCCCCCCCCCCCCCCCCCCCCCCGCCCCCCCCGCGGCGGCCCCCGCCCCCCCCCCCC
>CAYJFT010000001.1:13917-31657 GCA_964369765.1 uncultured Pseudomonadales bacterium
CGTCCAAAAGTCCGCTCGCCTTTACCTCCCACCCCACCACCCCCGCCCCCCGCCACAATTGCCTAACCAAAAACCAGGCTACCCCCGCCCCACATAAATCAGTAGTATGGACAATTGCCTGAGCCGATAAATGCTCTTTATTATCTGGATTAATCAAATGATGATCAGTAATAATTACCTCTACCTTATTTTTGTAACAATAGCGCAAGGCCTCACTAGCACTAATACCATTATCTACTGTAATAATCAAACCTGGCTTCTTTACTCGAAAAATCTCTTCCAAAGCCACCTTTTTTAGTCCATAACCATGGCGCAAACGATGCGGGATAAAAGGGGTAGAGGTTATGCCAAGCTCACGCAAACCTTGCCACATAATTGCTGCCGAACAATTCCCATCTACATCATAATCACCATAAATCACAATTTCCTTATTTTCCTCCTGGGCGGTCAATATTTTCTTAATCGCCTTTTTTACTTCTCCAGCCGCTATATTGACCGCCCCCAAGCTCACCTCTATTGCCTTCTCCCGCTCTTCTTCTTGCCAATCTGTATCCGTAAAACCCCGATTTTGCCATATCAACTGACAAAAATCTGCCCAAGACCCTATCTCATTTTCACTAGTAAATTGCCATTTTTTTTCTATCATCATTTTGATTTTACTACAAACTTGCTCCAAAAAACTGACCAATTTTCACTAGCCTATATTAATTTCCAAATTTACCCCACTTATCCTCCTTTTTATGGTATAATACTCCCCTATGGGAAAAGTTCAAGCACACAAACGTAATGAAAAAGCCAAACGGCAACAAACTCTAGATTTAGAAAGCAAGCCCAAAGACCCTAATTTCTTTGATTTTGAAGGCGTGGTCGATGATTGCTTGCCCAATACTAGTTTTCGCCTCACTATTACTAGTAGTGAGATTCCTCAGTTAGTTGGCAAACAACTTCTGGGGACCTTGGCGGGTAAAATGCGCCTTTATCGCATCCGAGTTCTCCCTGGTGATTTAGTCAAAGGCTATGTGTCAAAATATGATCTAACCAAAGCCAAAATTATCTATCGCTCCACCAAAAACAGTTTGCAGTAAACATAGATTTCCCTAGTAAAAATTTTGTGATATAATAGCAAATCTTGTTTACAGATTATTATCAAGTGAAAGAAAAAATTAAATTATGAAAGTTCGCTCAAGCGTCAAGAAAATGTGCAATAAGTGCAAATTAGTCAAAAGAAAAGGTGTTTTGCGGGTTGTTTGCACCAATCCCAAGCATAAGCAAAGACAGGGTTAATTTATGTTACGTATCGCAGGTGTCGACCTCCCCGAAGAAAAAAAAGTTGCTTTTGCCCTTCGCTATATTCATGGTGTTGGTCCAAAAGTAGCAGAGGAAGTTTTAAAACAAGCCAATCTCTCGCCAGAAAAAAGAGCCAGAGACTTAACCTCAGAGGAAATTGGTCGGATTCAAAATATTTTAGATCGTTATCTTACAGAGGGTGACCTGCGTCGCAAAGTCGCCGACGATGTTGATCGTCTCAAGCGCGCCCGCAGTTACCGTGGTATGCGCCATGCTGCCGGTCTACCTTGTCGCGGTCAGCGCACCCGGACCAATTCTCGGACCAATCGTGGTAATAAGCGTACCACTATCGGCTCCATGACCAAAGAAATGGCCGCCAAATTAGAAGAAGCCAAACGCAAAAAATAATAGAGAAGAAAATATATGCAGAAAAAAAATCAAAAAAACTCTCGCGTCACCAAGAAAAAAATTACCAAGGTTGTCCCTAAGGGCCGCCTTTATGTGAGCGCTACTTTTAATAGTACTTTGGCCAGTGTTACTGACCCCACTGGCAATGTTATTTGCTGGTCTTCTACCGGTGAATCAGGCTTTTCTGGCGGTCGTAAATCCACCCCTTATGCTGCCACCATCGCTGTAGAAAATGCCCTCACCAAGGCTCGCGATTTCGGTATGAATGAAATCGATGTTTATATCAAAGGTATTGGCCCTGGTCGCGATGTCACCCTCAATGTTATTCGCGGTGCCCGGATGAAGATTGGGATGATTGTTGATCGCACTCCCTTGCCTCATAATGGTACTAGATCTAGAAAGGCCAAGCACAATCGCTAAGGAGAATTATGTCAAGATATACAGGTCCCAAAACACGTTTGTCCAGAAAATACGGTGAAGATTTATCACTAAAAACCAATGCTGCCAAAACTGCTCGGCGCTTAATGCAAGCTCCCGGAGTTCACGGTGGTAAAATGCGTCGCAAGCTTTCTCAGTATGGTTTGCAATTGCGCGAAAAACAAAAGCTCAAAACCATTTATGGCCTCAGTGAAAAAGCTTTGCTGCGTCAATACAAAGACGCCGCTGCCAAAGAAACTAATACCGGCCTCACTTTGCTCTCTTTCTTGGAGCGGCGCCTAGACAATGTTGTTTACCGTGCTGGTTTGGCTTCTACTAGAGCCGCCGCCCGGCAATTGGTCAACCATTCTCATTTCTATGTCAATGGTAAAAAAATGAATATTCCTTCTTATCGGGTGCGCATTGATGATGTCATCAGTGTCCGGCCTCGCTCTAGCAAGGTCAATATTATCAGTGATGCGATTAAAAATAATGAGAAAACCGATTTAGGTTGGCTCAAAATCAAAGGCGGCATTATCAATATTAGCACCTTGCCCGCCCGCGAAGATATATATGAACAAGTAGATGAACAATTAATTGTGGAATTTTATTCTCGCTAATAAGAGAAAGAAAGAGGAAAATATGAGAGATTTAAATCAATATGAAGTTATGAACCCTACCTTTGAAATCAAAGAAACCGAAAGTCTGGGCGATCATCACAGTTTAGTAGAGGTATCCCCTTTGATAAATGGTTATGGTCACACTTTGGGCAACTCTTTGCGCCGGGTTCTTTTAACTTCTTTAATTGGCACTGCCATTACCGCCGTTCGTTTTCAAGACAGCGACCATCCTTATACCAGTATCGAGGGCTTAAGTGATGACTTACTTAATATCATTTTGAACCTCAAGCAAGTGGTGGTCAAAACCGAAAGCGATGAAAAAGCCACCTTTACCCTTACTGTCAAGGGCCCCAAAACTGTCACTGCCGGAGACTTTCAAACTGCCGGTGGTTATGAAATTGTTAATAAAGACTTGGTTTTAACCGAAATTGTCACCAATAAAGAATTTTCCTTGGAAGTAGATGTCCAAAGTGGTTTTGGTTATAAAATGGCCGTAGAAAAAGAAGAAGAAACCATTGGTCAAATTGCCATTGATGCTCTTTTCTCGCCCATTAGCACTGTTTCTTATCGAGTCGAAGCTACCCGGGTTGGTCGTCAAACCGATTATGATCGTTTGGTTATGGATGTTAAAACCAAAGGCACTATTACTCCTTTGGCCGCGGTAGAACAAGCTGCCCAAATTTTAGCCAAACAATTTACTCAAATCTTTAATCCGGTAGAAATTGACCGCAAAAAAGAAGATTTCAAAGAAAGACGCTTTGATCCCAAGGAAGCCAAAATTATGCTTCTTTCTGTAGAAGAATTAGAGCTCCCCACCCGTATTAGCAATGCTTTGCGCCGGGCTGGTTTCAAAACCGTCTATGACTTATTAAGTACCCCCCGTGGCATCATCGCCAAAGTCAAAAACTTAGGTTCCAAGAGTGTTGGCGTCATCGATGAGGCCTTGGAAATCCACGGGGTCAAACTGGAAGACTAAAATGAGACATCGTATTGACAAGAAGTTTTTTAATCGCGATACTAAATCACGCCGCAGCCTCCTTAACGGTGTAGTTGTTGCTCTTTTTGAGCACGGTAGCGTAGTTACCACTCGCCCCAAAGGCAAAGAAGCTATGCGCTTGGCCGATTCTTTAATCAGCCGGGCCAAAAAGAATGATTTAGCCTCGCGCCGGGTTTTGCATCGTACTTTTGGCCGCACTGATGTAGTCAATAATCTTTGCGACCGCGTCGCTCCCGCTTTTGCTAATCGCCAATCCGGTTTTTGTCGTTTGGTCCTTATTGGTAATCGCCGTGGCGACAATACCGCCCTTTATCGTCTTAGTCTAGTAGAAGTCCTCCCTCCCTCCAAAAAGCAAGCCAAAGCCCAAGAAAAAGCTACTGCTTTAGCCGAAAAGAAAATGAGTAAAGCAGAGAAAAAAGCTCAAGCCAAAGCCGAAAAAAAAGCCGAGAAGAAACCAGAGAAAAAAGCTAGTCAAAAAGCCGCTCCTAGCGACAAGGAAGAATAATTAATATGAAAATATACAGACAAAAAACCACTGTTCAGCGCAAAGAAGACATCAAGAGAAACTGGCTTTTGCTAGATGCCAAAGATCGAGTTTTAGGAGATTTGGCCAGCGAAATTGCTACTCTTTTGATTGGGAAAAACAAACCCGAATACACTCCTCACAATGATGGCGGTGATTATGTAGTTTTAATCAATGCTAGTCAAGTTGTGGTCACTGGTAATAAAGCCGCCGATAAAATTTATTATCGCCACTCCAATTACCCCGGTGGATTTAAACAAGAAAAATACAGCGATCTTATTGTTCGCAAGCCAGAGGCTGTCATTCAAAATGCTGTCAAGGGGATGTTACCCAAAAATCGTCTCCAAGACCCACGCTTGGCTCGCTTAAAAGTTTTTGCAAATAGTGAGCACACTTATAGTAATTATATCAAGAATTAAAATCTATGGCAATCAAAAAAAACAAAAAACAAGCCGCTCAAAAAGTGGTCAAAAAACAAAAACCAGTCAAAGTTAGCTCTGGCCCCAAGGCCAATCATCAAGCTGCGCCGATGATAATGAGCTCTCCCAAAAGTGAGTACATTTGCACCGTGGGCCGGCGCAAAGTTTCTACTGCCCGGGTCCGCTTATACACCAAACCCGGCGACTTTTTGGTCAATGGTTTACCAGTTGGTCAATATTTTCATGCTTTGGGTAATTCGGCTGCAGTTTATAATCGTGCTTTCTCCCTCACCAATACTTTGGGCAAATATGCAGTTACCGTCAAAATCACTGGCGGCGGTATTAGTGGTCAATTAGGCGCGCTCGCTCACGGGCTCGCTCGCGCCTTGGTCAAACTTGATCCAGAAAACCGTGCTCACCTCAAAGAAAGTGGTCTTTTAACCCGCGATGACCGGATGAAAGAAACCCGCAAAGTCGGCAATGGTGGTAAAGCTCGCCGTCAGCGTCAATCACCCAAACGCTAAAAATGATTGAATCAGCGGGATTCTCTTTAATTGCAGACCAGGAATATTCTGCCGATGAGCAAAATCGCTCAGATGAACAAAATCATCCAGATGAGTCAAATCGTCTAGGTCAACAAGAAGACGCAGTTAAACAAGCTTTCCCCGAATTGCGGTCCGTTACTAGGCTGAGAGAAAATCAAGAAAAGCAGCAAAAACCTTTTGAATTAGAAAAAATCCGCCACTTTTCTTTCCCCGAGCTTGATTCTCTTATTGAAGAAATTATTAGCTTAACTAGTGGTCTAAATCCCGTAGAGCTTTATACTGCCAGTAATTTTGCTAGTGAAAAAGACCAATTTATCGCCCATTATACAGAGCATGGTTGGGCTGAAAATCCTCAATTCCAGTACGACATCCCCAGCAATATTGATTTTTCCGCCCTCAAAAACCAACTTCATCACTTGCGCCAGGAAATTTTACAATTATACAAACAAGCCAAAAGAGGTCAGTTGCAAGAGTCAATTTCAGAAAATCTTGATTCAGATTTGGGTCAAGAATTACAACAAATTGCCTGTAAATTAGCCACTTTCAAAATTATTGATGACATAGCTACTTGTAATTTAGCTTTGGGCATCAAGGAAAAAGACGATCAAAAAAGCAAAAAAGCCATTATTCAGAAATATGGTGATTTAGATCCTAGTTTACTCACTATTGCCGAGCAAGTCTATCAGGATCAGCTGCGGCCGCAACCAGAAAACCATAATCCTACCATTATAGACGCAAGCCAACAGCAATGGCTCAGTGACAGAAAATTCTCCGCCCCAGAAATTGCCGCGGCCTTTTCTTGGGCCTTAGAAAAAAATGGTTTTCTGGCCAAAAAACCCGGAGAGGTGGGCTTTTTGGTCAAAATTGACCAAGCCAGCAGCATTGATGTTCGTGATAAAAATCAAGATTTGCAACCGATGATTATTGTCCCCCAGGATGCTGTCCGCACCGGCAAGCAACTTCTGGCTTTAATTGGTCACGAAATTGAGGCCCACGCCCGCCAGTCTATGAATGGTGCCGAGCTTTTTCGCTTTGGCGGCGGGCCCTTAAAAATTGACAATGAAATTGTCTATGAGGGCTTAGCCAAAAGAATTGATGCCAAATTTGCCAAGCAATATTTTGGTCAGGAAAATGCCATTTCTAAACCCTTTTACACCTTTGCTATTGATTTAGCTTTGCAGGGTAAAACATTTTCAGAAGTATTCTCTGTTTTAGTAGAAAAAATTCATCAAAGCAAATCAAATTCTGAGAGTAGTGATTACTCCCCTACCACCATTAAATCTGCCTGGCAAAAAACCTATCGGGTTTTTCGCGGCAGCACCGATCCAGAAAACAAAGCTGCCTATGCTATGACCAAAGACAAAGGTTATTTAGAAGGTGATATTATGCTTGCACAGCTTGCTCAGTATGAAAATGATGAATTAACCGAAATTGCTATTACCAGTGATTTAGGCTTGCGCCTTTTGTCTTTAATTGATTTGGAATCCGGGGGCAAAATCCCTTACCCTTATCAAGATGCTCAGCGTCAATATTGGGATCAAGTTTTGCTCCCCCTCTATCTACAAGAAACAAATTCCCCAGCCACAAATCCTGGTCAAAATTAATCGCCCAATCTTGAATTAATCAGCTTATTTTTCAACTTAATCACCTGGTTCCGGAGTTGGTTCTGGCGTAGGACTTGGCGATGGGTCTGGCGACGGACTTGGGCTTGAGCTTGGACTCGGGCTTGGTGTTGGGCTGGGTGTGGGTGTAGGCACCGGTGTTGGTGTAGGCGTTGGTTCTGGCTCATTTTCTTCGCCCGGTTTAGCTCCTCCTACTCCTACCGTAAAAGTGCTAGTTTGTGCTTCTTTGCCATCACGACTAAAAGCTTTAGCATAAATGGTATAAACTCCCCGCTCTAACTGCCATTCTACTTCGGTTTCTACTTGACCCCTGATTTCTTCTTTTTTACTGCCATTTAAATATAGCTCTATCCGGTCTATACCAGCGCTGCTATCAGCTTTAACCCGGAATTTAATTCTGTCGCTATCAGTGCTAGAGCCATCACCTAGGTCAAAAATCGCCACTGCCATAGCTCCCACATCATCACACATCTCGGTGGGGAATTTGTAGAGATCATTATCCTGACCGGCAATCCAATTGTCAATTCCAATCTGCCAGCGATTTATGCCATCTTTAGAGACTGGATCACTCTCTTGCATCACTATATATTCTTTTTCTTCATTGTCCCCGGCTACTTTTTGGGCATCAGTAGCAATTTTATTTTGTCCTTTGCACACCCAAATTTTTTGATGAATTGGGTCGGGTAGAGCATAGCTAGTATTTTTTACAAAATACTCTTGTTTAGTGGCAAAGCCATCATGTTCGGGATAACCAGAAATTGCATCTACGGTCAGCTGTTCAACTCCACTGGGCATTACCCAGTCTGGCGCCTGATAACCCATCTCTAGCATGGTGTCAACTATGTCACGCCAAATCGGCGCCGCCCCAGTAATCCCCGAAACCACCCCGCTCATTGGTGAATTATCATTATTACCCACCCAGGTGTGCACCAAGAAATCCTGGCTCCAACCCACTGTCCAATTATCGCGCAAGCTATTAGTTGTACCAGTTTTAACCGCAATATTTGGGCTAGCATTTAGTTGTGAATTACTACCAAAAGCTTGTGTCCGCGCTCCATTGTCACTTAGAATATCATTGATAATAAAGACAGCATTTTCATCAAAAATCTGCTCACCCATTACCGGATTATATTGATAAAGCTCTCTGCCATTAATATCATTGACTTCTAGAATTGAGACCAATTCTACCTTTTTACCCCCATTGGCCAAGCTGGCATAAGCTTCAGACAGCTCCGCCATTCTAATTTCTCCCCCGCCCAAGGCCAAAGATAAACCTAAATTGGTTAAATTCTCACTTGTGGGCGCTAGTGTCGAGAGTCCGGCCATATCAGCATAAGTCAAGAAATTTTCCAATCCCACCTGCGCCAAAGCCTTGACTGCCGGAATATTATATGAATTGCCCAGGGACTCACGTAAGGTCACTGGTCCGCGAAACTGACCATCATAATTACGCGGCTCATATGGTGTCATTGCTTCATTTTCAGAAAAAGTAGTTGGTACATCAGCAAAAATTGTCGCTGCTGTCCCGCCCGCCATTTCCATATTGGCCAGATAAACCAGCGGCTTAAGCGAAGATCCAGGCTGACGCAAAGCAGTTTTATTAGCCGTCACATTAAATTGACCATCAATATCATCAGCATAAAAGTCTTTGCTCCCCGCCATGGCTAATATCTCGCCATTTTGCGGATCAGTGACCAAAGCCGCCCCATTGCTAATATCCAAATCAACTACTGCCTCTAATTCTTCTTTGACAATTGCCTCTACGCTAGCCTGCAACTCCCAATCTAGGGTGGTATAAACTTGCAAACCACCCCCATCTACCATTTCATCGCCATACATTTCCCGCAATTGATCCTCTACATAAAAAACAAAATGCGGCGCTTTCATCTCAGTAAATTGCGGTTCAAAGTCAAAAGCATCAATCTCAGCTATTGCTGCATCATATTCACTCTGGCCAATAAAACCATCTTCTATCATCCGCCGCAAAACTCCCAGGGTCCGCGAATACCACAATAAAACTCCATCATCATCTGTCCGCCCAGCATAGGGAGAA
The DNA here is from genome assembly GCA_964369765.1 of uncultured Pseudomonadales bacterium. Classification (GTDB taxonomy): domain Bacteria; phylum Patescibacteriota; class Microgenomatia; order UBA1400; family PJMF01; genus JAUNST01. The sequence goes on from CAYJFT010000001.1 coordinate 22,809, forward strand.
TAAGCACTAGGCGATTGTGGTAGACCAGCCAAAAAAGCTGATTCTGCCACGCTTAATTCACTGGCTGGTTTATTAAAATATGTTTTGGCTGCTACACTTACCCCCACTAAATTCCCTCCATAAGGTGCTTCATTTAAATACATATTAAGAATTTCTTCTTTACTAAACATCTCTTCAATTTGCATTGATAATATCAGCTCTTTAAATTTACGCATCACATTTCTATCATTAGTCAAAAGCATCATCTTGGTCAGCTGTTGTGTCAGCGTAGACCCCCCCACCACCCGCCCCTCGGTAATAAAATAATAGGGAATCCGGAACACAGTCAAAAAGTCAAAACCTTCATGATTATAAAAATCTTTATCCTCAATCGCTATGGTAGCATTAATCATATGCGGACTAATTTGTTCCAGCGCCACGGGTTCTCTTTTTTGATCTTGATAAAAATCATATAATAGTACCCCGTCTCTATCAAAAATCCGTGTAGAATAGCCATCTAGACGCACCACCTGACCAGGCGCTGGCAAGTCACTTGCCACCACAAAGAAAAAAATAGTAAAAGCAGTCATACAAATTATTGCCAAAGCAAACACACCCAGGATAATATTACGCCAAAACCGCAAAGGATTTCGCTGATGAGCCTTCTTTATTTTTTCTTTTCCTTGATTAAGTTTTGCCCCAGCACTCTGGCCCACTTTCTTGCCTACCTCACCCGCTTTTTTCCCCATTACTCCAGCTTTTTCACTCACCTGGCTCCAAGCAGAGCCAGCCCCCGCCCCCAAGCGCGATTTTACACCCAGGTTTTGCTGCCCAGTTGCATCTGCTCCCAAACGAGTCTGACCCAAGTTTTCACCCGAGCTTTGTCTTGACTGATTTATTTGTATCTCTTTTTCCATTTATAGACTATATTATAAGCAAAATTTACCAAAAGTAAAGCCAAAGTATCACTGCCTTGGTCTAAATCTCTGCTTCTAGCCAATTTAAATATTTCTCTATATCAATTACAAATACATAATCCAGGGCTTGACTACTAGATTTAGCAATATATACCACCGGTGAGTCAGGATCTTTTTCCGGATCCAAACCATATTTAGTATCTCTCAGGCTCTCTCCCAGATAATAACCGTTTCTAATCTCTGGATTTTTTTCCAAAAACTCATCAATTTTATAATGTGTAGTTTGCAAATTTTCTAGAGCTATCGCATGGGCAAATCCACTCTCTTCTAGCTCACCCAAAACTACATTTTCTTGATATTTTGCTGGGTCATACTGATTAAAATAACTATAAAACATCAGCGGATCAGAAAAATTGGTCCCAAATATTATTGGTTGGCCGTAATTATTTTCTTCCACAAAATGCATTAACTCAGGAATATAAGATTGTAGGGCAAAATCATTTTTATCTATATGTACCGCAAAATAATTTATCAAAAAACTAAAGACAGTCATTAAATAAAAAACCAGCAAAATCAAATTAAAACCTCTCCATAAAAACAACTTTTTCTTTTCTTTAAAAACTTTTTTACCCCAGGCAAAATAAAAATCTAAACCTATACCCGCCGCCAAAAACACAAAAGGATAAAGCGGAGTCAATCTAACTTTTTGCAAGCCAGAAAAAATTGCTGGCAATGGACTAATTAATAAACCAGTCAAAACAATTAAACCCAAGCCATGCCAGGACCAAAAGGGACTTTTTTTATTAAAAAAATAAGCAAAAGGCATAATTAGAATCAAAATTGCCAAAACCGAACTAAAATAGCCAGTTTTTTCTGGCCCCAAATAAAGCATTTCATCGCCAGAAAAAAACAAAATTTCTCCATTAAAAATCCTGGCGTAACTAGCCAAAATATTACTGCCCAAAACCATTGGTTTATTATATAGTCCATAACAAAGTCCAATGGGATTGCCAGAGGCAGTGCAAAAAGTCCTCTTTTCATTAATCTCCATTTCCAGACCAGGGTCATTAAAAATTCCCACCTGAGAAAGTCTAGCTCCGTTTGCTTGATTTTGCCAGATAAAACTGGGTAAAATTAGAATAGTAATTATTCCCAAAACCGCCACCACAGATTTTCTAATTTGCGGACATTTCCATAACCAAATTCCCGCCCAAATCAGCAAAAGTCCAATAATTACCGGTCTATAAGCAATATAGCCATACCAAGTAATTCCCCACCCCCCACCCCAAAGCAATATTTCTGGCCAGAAAAAGCCTTTGCCCCCAGTTTTTTTCTCTCTTAATGAAGCTGCCCCAATCAAGCCAGCCAGGAAAAAAGTTAAAGCAATATTACTCTCATAAGCAAAGCGGCTCAGAATAATATTAACCGGCGCCAAAGCCCAAAATAAGCTTAAAACCACTCCAGTTGTCTGGGAAAAAGTAAATTTTCTGGCCAAAATATAAATTAGGGCAATACTAATTGTCCCCATGACTGCACTTGGCAATCTCACCGCCAGATTATTCATCCCCAAAATTGCTACACTAGGTACACTTAGATAGGCTTGCAAAGGCAATTTTTGATCACCAAAAGCTCTAAATACTAGCGGAAAAGCTATGCCATGCTCATCTTTGCCAGTCTGGTAAATAGAATTAGCAATATAGCCAAAACTAGCCTCGTCTATAGTTACTCCGGTAGGACTAGTCCCAATTTGCCAAATCCTAATCAGAAAACCCAGTAAAATAATCAAACCCAGACAAATATAAGTAAAATTAATTTTGGCCAATTGTATCTTCATAGCCTTGATTTTAACACAAAATAGCCGCCACAAATCATCTTTTTAAGCAAAATCGCCTTTTTTGGACTATAATACCCCTTATGAAGCAAAAAATCATTATTTTTCTTTTAACCATTATTACCTTGTGCCTTGCCCCGCCTACTTCTGCCCAAAGCGCTCCTCATCAAACTCTCATCATCAATCAAGTTCGCGGCGATGAATATGGCTCTACCCCAGAAGCATTGTCACATTTTCAAACTCAATTGGACAATGCTGCTCGTCTAGGTCTACCCACTAATTTTGCCCTGCGCTATGACACTTTAACAGATTCAGAATATCAGGCTCTTTTTGCCACTGCTGACCCCAATTTAATCAATTTTGGGGCTTTTTTGGAAATTACTCCTTCTTTGGCCGCCGCCGCTGGGGTCCGCTATCAAGCTAATAGTGACAATTGGTCCAAAGCCGGCAATGCCTATAATATTGGCTACTCACCAGAAGAGCGCATTAAACTTTTAGACGCTTATATGAATACTTTTTTGGCCCAATTTGGCCGCTATCCCAATTTTTCCACTGCCTGGATGATTGATCCAGATTCACTCGCTTATCTGCGCCAAAATTATGGCCTTCTTTCTCATCAAATCACCCGCGAACAATTTGGTACAGACTCTTATACCCTTCAGGGTGGACCCGCCCACCTACCTTATTATCCTAGTCGCAATTGGGCCCTGATTCCCAGTAGTACCAATGCAGCCACTATGCCCTTGATTGTCCGCCAGACTATTACCGATCCAGTTTTTAATTATGCTGACACCAGCAATGCTTACACCAGTCAGCCCAATGACTATGCCCTACGCGGCGCCGATTTTTCCTATTTTCAGTTTCTCTTTAATCAAGCTCACGACCAAATCGGCGCCGCCCCTACTTTTGCTCTGATTGGCCTAGAAAACACTATGCCCGCTGATATTCAGGAGGAATTTACCCGTCAGCTAGAATTTGTTGCCAATTGGCAGACCCAAAATGCCCAAAATCAAGTGGTCACTATCCCCGCTCTCTCTGCTACTTATCAAAACAAAGTCGCCCAAAATCCCCAGGGCAGTCTAGACATTTATGGCGGAGTAGAAGAGAGTAATCCCACCGACAAAGCCTGGTGGATTACCACCCCCAATTATCGTATCCGTCTCCGCCTTTCCCAGGGTAAACTCTATATTTCCGACCTCCGCCTCTATCACCCCGATTTTACCGATCCTTATCTAAGCGACACTACTAATTATATTGGCCAATGGGAAGTTCCCAGTCTTTTTTCCAATGCCATCCGTTATGATTTAAATGCCGATTTACCTATTATTCTTAATGATTCACAATTAATCCAACCTCGTTTAAATATGCTAGAGGTTCACAATTTACTCCCAGGTCAAGAGGTTTCTCTGCGCTTAGATGAGCCTAATCAAGAAATTCAAGTTTTAATCAGTGATCAAGTCATTCTTACTTTTGGCCTAGATTATGTCAGCGCCCTACCTGTCCTTAGCTATGCCGATCCAGTTACCCAAGAAGAAATTTTTTCCACCCAGTATAATCCCGACCAAGACAACTTTTATTTCCAAATCAACTCCACCGATCTAGACACTTTGCGTCAGCATCAAAACACCTTTAATGCTCAAACTAGTAAAATGTGGGTAGTTAATGATCATGCTGTAGCTGGTCGTAATCCAATCCGCATGGTTTTTTACCCCCGTGATATCAGCGGCGACAATTTAATTCTCAATGACGAAATCACCGTTAATAGTGATGTTTTGCTAGAGCGTATCAGTACTTCTGTACCCAATTCCCAAAATGGCATGATCTATATAGACTTTGATAATTCTACTCCTACCAAAGCCGAAATTGAAATCGCCTATCAAGATTATCTTTATCAAGACACCATTTACTTTGCTCCAGATTGCAAAGCCGACCCTCTTTATTGCCTTACTCACCCTGTAGAAGCTTGGTGGTTTACTCGCAATTGGTTTGGTGATAAAATCCGTGCTTGGGAACAACAAGGCTAAAAAACATTGATTTATCGGGTTTTTTTAGCTATGACCCTCTTTTTCTTGTATCTTTTTGATAAACTCCAGACTCCATAAGCAATCATCGCTGCACCTGTTAACCCACTTATCACCACCGCAATTCTATAGGCAATTGTCCCAGTATATTCTAGGGTAATTTTACCACTCTCACTAGCCACTATTTCTATTAATCCTCGCTCATTTTCTTGATAATCCAAGTGTTTTATCTCCCCCGCACTATTTTCCAACTCTACAGTATAACCCAAGTAATACAGTCTAGGTAATTCCAGATGCGCCGCCACTGTCGACGAATCCACGTTCAAATAAAATTCTAGGCGCGGCGGCGCATCTACCATCACCTGTACTTGGGTACTGGCTGTTGCTTCAATATTCTCTATTATAACCCCATTTTCTCTTTTTAACAAGTCATCTAGATTATCTTTGGCATTTTTGCTCATATGCTCTTCATGCGCTCCCCTAGCTCTTTCAATCGACCCACTATTTTGATCAAAACCCGCCGTAGGCTCCAGCTTTTGCTCATCAATACTAATATAAGCTATGCCCACACTAGCTACTATTGCTGCTGTAATTAACACAGTTTGTAATTTACCAGAAAAATAAGCCAGACCAAAACAAGCCGCCAATGACCAAGTCAGAGTAGTAAAAACCAAAAGCCGCCAGGGAAATTGAATAAAATTAATCAATTCTGGCATATAAAGCCAAAAATCAGGTAAACAAGCCAAAAGTATACAAATTGCCCCAATCGCTCCCAAAGTAATATAAATTATATTTTGCTCTTTATTACCCTTTTTAAAACCATAAAGACCGATGATTAACAATAGGATAATTACTGGGCTAATTGTATAGACAATATCAGAGGGACGATTATCTAGAAAACGAAAAATATAATGCAAAGAAATCGCCGATTCCGCCACATCTTCTCTGCTTCTGCTCCCTTCTCCGTCAAAAATTACATATTCTGTCCCACTTGTAGCCTGCTCTATCAGTGAAACCGAGTAAGGTAAAGTTAATAAAATAGCCCCAGCCACCGCCATTAACAAGGCTTTCCAAGCCGGCCATTCTTTTATCCAGCGCCAAATTCCGGCCAAAAGTAGCAAAAAAACTATAATTGCCGTATACAAAGTAGTAATCAGATGACTATAAAACAAATAAGCAAAACCTAGTAAAAAAGTCCACTCCGTAATAATATAGCGTTTTTTATAAAATGCCACTACACCAATTAAAATCATTGGTAAAACCACAAAAGTCATTGCTTCACCCAGGGCACTGCGAATATAAAATTCACTTAAAAAATATGGAAAAGATAAATAAAGACTAGCTCCAAGCAAAGGATTTAAAGCGAAATTACTATTCTTTTTACCAATCCCTAATTTATTTATTCCCCAAATTGCCCCATACATACTCACTCCAGAAAGAAAAACAATTAAAAACTCAAAAATCATCATCCCTGTTCTGACGCCACCCAAATTAAATGTAGTGGTAAACAAAGAAAAAAAAGCTGGAATAGCGTGGGGTAGGGGAGGATAAAAAATTCTTATCCCATAGCCCAGATTAGCCATAATTAGAGGCATAATCTCTGTGCTAGTCAAGCTCCAATCACCACCCTGCCAAACACTTTGCAAAACAAAAGTATTACCATAATAAAATAAAAAATCATGACCATTAGCCACCTGAAAAAAAGTCTGACTCATTAAAAAGACACTAATTGCAAAAATAATGATTAAGTGAACAAGCGTTTTTTTCATTGACTTTGATTATAGCATTACTTAATTAAAAATAAACTTCCACTCTTGTCTGCTCAAAATTTTTCACTTCTCTTAAGCTCTCTTCATCGGGCTGGCGACTATAAAAAAGCTCCCAAGCTTCTGGACTCAGTTCCCGATCACCACCCCGGGGCGTAAACCAAAAATTATAAGTGCCAGGCTCGGTAATCACAAAATGTTTGACCTGATCCCAGTTTTTTTCTACCAAAGTTCCCTCGCTAATTAGCCCTGCCTGTGGCAAGCCAGAAAAGCTTGGTGTATAGCCATAATTTGCCTGTCCATACCATTGATACAAATAACCATAAGTACTATTTATACCATAAGGCTCGGCTACTATATCCACGGTAAAATCCTCTCCATCAGCCTGCTTGTAAGTGTAATCAATTGCCGCTAATTTCTGCTGCCAATTTGTTTGCATAATACAGTGAAAATTTTCTTGCGCCCCATAATTTTTACCAAGATATGTAAAATTAAAAATCAAGAAAATTATTAATAAAAATCCACTAGAAATCGCCAAAAATAGTTTTTTATTGACTTTTCCTTCTAATTTTACCCCTAAAAACTCCAAACAACTGTCCAAAACAAAAACTATTAAAGTATAAAAAATTGCTTCATAGCCAGCAAATGTATATGATCCCCAATTAGTAAATAATTTGGCAATAATAGGCGGGAAAATAAATAATAATAGTAAATAATGCTCTTTTGCCAGTTTTTGCCGATAATAAACTACAATTGTCAATCCCAGTAAAATAATTAAGAGCCAAGCAAAATTTAAACCTGGCCATAAAAAATAATTAAATTGTCCTGCCGCAAAGGCCACAGTCTCTGCTAATTTTTGCCCAAAGCTCACTTCGCTAGTCAGCCAATGCATTGAGCCCTCTAAAGCAAAAAGTCCTCTTTGCCAGGCCAAAAACTCCACCAAAATCATTGAAGAAATAATTAACAAAAATGAAGCAGTGTAAACAAGAAAACTCTGCCAAAAAGCTTTTTTAGCTCCTTTTTGGGCCAAAATCAGCCCCAATATTACTATTACCGGCAAACCCCATTGTAAATTTGACAAGCCAACCTGGACCAAAAGTCCGGTAATTATCCCCCATAATAAACTATTTTGCCAAGAAAATTTTTCCAAACATTTTAGACCATAGAGGAAAAATAAAGGCAATAAAGGTACGCCCAAAACCAAATTGGTAAAAGAGCCACTAAATTCCACTGCACAAGCAGAAAAAGCTGTTAAAATCACCACTATATAAGCCAGAGAATCTTTTTTTAAAATCCGCCGCGCCAGTAAAAAAGTGGGAAAAAGCCCCAAAACAGTTAGAAAAGCTAGACTAAGATTAACAAAAACCGGGCTCCCGCCACCCAAAAAATAAAGCGGCGCTAAAACATAATAATAAAGTACCCCATGAAAAAGTGCCCCTCCGCCAGAAACTACTGGTCCAAAAATCTGCCAGTCTCCAGCTAAAATTTTACTTGCTACAATCGCATCGCGCGATTGATCAATATGAAAACAAGTGGGGGCATTAAACCAAATTCGCACACCCAAGCTTATCAAGGCGATTAGAGCTACAATTATCGGCCATTTATTAAGATTTTTACAATAAATTCGCACTTTTTTAATAAAATTTTTCATTCTTCACCACCTAAATCTTATTATAGCATTTCAATCTCAAAAATAGACTTTTAATTAAAAACCTCGATTTTTTTCTACGAAAATGTGTTATTATAATCAACAATGACTCAAAAAATCTCTAGTTATCTTTTTGTATTTACTCTTTTAATTATTGCTGTATTTTTGCGAGTTTTTCAACCCGGACACATTGCTATTAATTTTGATCAAGTACAAATTTTGCAAGCAGCTCAAAATATTGTCCAAGGCGATTTTGCTTTAATCGGTCCCAGGACGGGGCCAGCCACCATGTTTACTGGTCCACTCATTTATTATCTTACCGCCACACCCATGATATTTTTTGACCAATTAAACTCCTTGATTGTCACCATTGCCTTTCTATCGCTTCTCACCGGCTCTGTTTTTTATTTTCTCACTAAATATTATCTTGGTCAAAAAATTGCCCTTATCTCCCTGACTATCTGGGCCTTTTCACCTTTATTAATACTTTTAGACCGCACTCTCTGGAATCCCAATCTCACTTTTCTGGCTGCCATCCTTATTCTCATTCCTTTGCTAAACCCCAAAAAAGATAAAATTACCCTCATTTCTTTGTTTCTAGGTGGCTTTCTAACTTATCAGGCTCACTTTTCCGGCTTTTTGCTGGCTGTTTTGGGCATTATTACTATTTTGTTTTTTCGCTATAGC
>CAYJFT010000001.1:31667-39355 GCA_964369765.1 uncultured Pseudomonadales bacterium
CAAGAAACTGCTCCTTCCACTTTTACTTGGTCTAGCCTGCAGTTTATTACCCACCTTTGTTTTTGACCTGCGCAATCAGTGGTTGAATACTCTGGGACTCTGGGAATTTTTTGTCCCCAAAGAAAACGGCACCTCTTTAAATTTTCTTTCATATCCCTTGGAATTATTAAACAATTTTTTTAATTTGTTTGTCTCATACGGGCGGATTTTATTTAACAGTACTCCAGATGTGCTTACTTTTTTAGTCGGTTTATTCTTTCTTATCTTTGCTTATCTTAAACTGCCTAAGCATAAAATATTCAAACTTTTTTCCCTCTGGTCTATTTTAACCATTTGCTTTTTTGTTTTTTATCAGGGCAATAAACCAGAGTACTATTATCTATTTTTATTTCCCATCTTTATTCTTTTAATCGCTTATTTATTTGCTTCCATTAAATCTGCTCAAAAATACCTGCTAGCCCTACTTTGGATGATTTTTGCCATAATAATCACCATTGGCAATCATTGGCATGAGAGTGGTTTTACTATTAATAGCATCCGCTCCATCCAAAAAATTATCCAAGACAATCCTGTCAGTCACATTTATTATGACACTCAATTTGGCAGTGACTATGGCATTCGCTATTTCTTGGATGATATTAATTTACAACCAGGAGCTCCCAAGCTTCACATTGCTCTCCCCACTGAGTATTTAGGAGATTCGTCAATTCAATTAAATAATAATGTTTCTGTTTGGTTTGATCAGCGCAGTGATGATCACAATTATTTAGTTGCCCCCACTTATTATTTAACTGTCCCCAAAAGTTATTTTATTTTGCAAAACCCCAACCCAGAAACTTTTGAACCAGAAAGTCTAGCTTCTTATTCTTTATTAAAAAATAGCATTGCTTTTGCTCAAATTGATGTGATTGAGAGTAAGTATATCCAGGAAAAGGACTTAGCCTGGGCCCAAGCTTGTTTAGGTCCAGAAGCCCTGCAAGCTACTCAATTCACTTACTCGCCTGCTCAAAATAGCTATTATTTGGTCCAGGGAAAATATTGCTATCGCTTACTTATTGACAATGCTTATAATTTAGACCTCACAGATTTTGATTTTGCTGTTTATTAACAATCCCGGGCTTTTCTCCTTGCAGAGAAAAGCCCGGGATATCTCAGTTGCTAATAACTGTTTTAGTCTAGCATATTAAGCAAGTTAGCCCCTTCTCCTCCCAAGCGATAGAGATTGCTCATAATGCTTTCCGCCACCGGATCGCTCTGGCCGCTCAACTGAGTATAACTGGCTACAAAGATTCTGCCCTTGCCGCCATCTCCGCCCCAGCGTCTGGCTTTACCCCCAGCACCCCCACTTGCCAGCACCCGATTGGTATTTATATGGCTATTGTTGGCCAAAATCATCACGCTGCCTCCAGCTCCCCCGCCACCTGCGCCAGAATAGAAAGTATCTGCGCCCAGCTGCCCAGTTTCTCCAGCACTAGTAATTGTGCCCGTGTCACTTACCACAATCTTTTTGGCAATAATTATTAAGATTCCGCCACTATTACCACCTCTGCCTCCAGTTCGCCAGGATTGACCACTGGGTTTATAGGCACTCCCACCCCCACCACCCCCGCCAAAATAAATATTTCTCAGGTCGCTTTGGCCCACTACCAAGCCCCCAACGCCCGCAAAGCCATCTTGCTGATAATTGCTTGTATGCTCTGCTCTAGACCCTATACCTCCTGCACCACTGTGGCCACCCCCACCGCCAGTAGATTGCGCCCAGCCATCATGAGCATTACCATGTCCGCCCCCGCCACCAGCATAATTATTGCTGCCACTGCTAGAAAGTACGCTCGCTCCCTGTGCTGCTTCCCCGGCCCATGCACTAAAATCAATGGCTCCAGCCCCACCTCTAAAACCACTGCCTAGGGCAGATAAAGTTCCATTGACTGTCAATGTTCCCCGCACAAAAAGCAAGCCAATGCCACCTTTTTCACCGTCCCAGTCATTCACGCTCAGGGTTTGCCCCGCTTCTATGGTCAGATTATTGCATTCCAGTCCCCGGACAATTTGAGCTTTATTGCTACCGCCACTGACATAGTTTCTGGTCAATTTTTGCTGCCATTGGCCGTTTTTGACCCAATTAAGCTCCCAATTATGCTCTTCAGCTAGGCTTTCACTACCTTGGGTCTGATGAATTAGATATAGGCCGTCAGCAGCTTCTGTCTCTGGTGCGGTGTCTATTGCCCCGGTAAAAGTAGCAAAGTCTTGGCCGCTGTCCTCTAGGTCGGTATAGTCACTCAGCGATTTGTCGCCGGTAATCGTGGTCACATTGACATCATTAAACCCTGCGCCAAATCGCCGTCGCCAAGGAAAGGCATCGTCTGGGCGGAATTGACAGGTGGGCTCTAGCGGCTTTTCAGCGAGATAATGAGCAGTGACTTCTTCCTGGGTTAGGGCGTGGTCGTAGATGCGGAAATCGGCAAGTTTGCCGTTGAGGAAGCGATCCTCTCCATTTGCATTTCCAAAACGACAACTAGGGTAGTAATTTCCTATTTCTAAATTAATAGATCTATGTGTAAAATTAAGCGTGGAATTTAAATATCCAGATACAATTGAGTTTTCTCTAGTAAAAACATAATGTCGCATTTTACCATCATTAATTGCTTCGTTAATAAAGTGTTGATAATAATTCAATCCATCCCAGATTCCATATCTCACTTTATTGCCATTTGAAATAATTTCAAAAACTGCAGTATTGTTATAATTATCTTGTACATAAATTTGCTCATTTCCAGTATTATTATGATGTTTAGAAAACCAAAATTCAACTGAAAAATTGTTTAATACATTGGTTTGTTGTAAAATAATTTCGCTGTTAAGACCATTAAAAATAGCTATTTTACCTTCACATGATAAACTATCTTTAAATTTTTCATAATTAATATTGATAGGCACTCCATGAAAGTTGCCCAAGCTGTCATTTGCATTGTCATTAAATATATATTTAGAAATTAAAGTCATAAACTTCCTTATCATAATTTTTTTCTCCTGAGCTCGACAAAATCAGGATATTAATAAATTCGAGTAATTATATAAATATACTGTTTAAATTTATATATCTATAAGTCTATAAATATATATCTATTTCTAAATTAATTTTTATAAAAATAAAAACCCAATATAAACCAAAGAACTATCTAAATTATGTTATAATAATTAAATTAGCAAACTAGGAGAAAAAATGGAAAAAAATATAATTAAGAAAATAATTAAAAAAATAAAAAATTTCTTCACATATAATGAAACAAATATTAATTACCTAGAAGAAATTAAAAATACCAATCGAGAGATATTATTCGCTAATATATTTCAAGACAGTATTGCAAATAGTGATTGGTTGGAAGACAGAAGCTTTTCTCCATTTCAAAGCGCAGCAAATTACTCATTTTTATACAAATTATTTAAAATTTATGATATATGGCAGCCAAAAAATATTTTAGAATTTGGACTTGGACAAAGTACAAGATTGACTTCTCAGTACATAAAAAATAAAAATAAAAAAGCAACTGCAATTGTTTTAGACGATAGTGAACAATGGATAGAAATATACAAAAAACAGGTTTTCTTATCAAATAGATTGCAAATAATAAAAAGAAGAACAACAGACTTTTACTACAATGGAACAAAATCATTAAATTCAAGATATGAAAAATTGCCCGAAATACTCAAGGGTAAAAAATTTAACTTAATCATCATCGATGGTCCAGTCGGTGGTCAAGAATATCCAAGAAATAATGTTATTGATTTATTAGATGAGTATATTGCCAAAGAATGGCTCATCGTTATAGATGATGCCGAACGAAAGGGTGAAAAAAATACAATTTCACTTTTACAAAAGAACTTAGATGCAAAAGGAATTGCCTACAAAACTTTTCAGGTTGATGCTATTAAAAGTCAATATTTTATCTGCGCAGTGGAAATCTATAATGTCATATTCTCAATCTGAAAAAAAAGATATTATACATGTATGTTTTTGTATTGATAGAAAATACATTGTACCTTGTTGTACAACAATAATCTCAATAATAAAAAATAGCAACAAATTTTTTCACTTTCATATAATTAGCTCTAGGGACGACTTTTTGAGAAAAACAATCTTATCAATTTTCAAAAAAAACACTAATTGTAAAATCAGTTTTACCAATATTCATTCATCAACTTTTGCTGATGTATTTATTCCAGCAAATTCACATTTTACTATAGCTAATTACTATAGAATAAAAATCCCATCTTTATTACCAAATTTAGAAAAAATTATTTATTTAGATTCTGATATTATTGTGAACTCAGACCTATATAATCTATGGTCCATTCAAGTTGATGAGTATCATTATTTAGGAGCAACTTCAATGAATAACAAAATCAATAGTAAAAGACTTGGATTAAAAGATGGAATTGACTATATTAATTCCGGCGTATTAGTAATGAATTTAAAGAAAATAAGAAATGAGAATGTTGAAGAAAAACTCATGGAAATATGTAAGAATAATGAAATTGCATTTCTAAATGTAGATCAAGATGTGATCAATATATTTATAAATAAGGGAGGAAAAATCAAATATATTGATCAAAGATATAATGTTGAGTCACGATCAGACACTCCGATTTTAGAAGAGTATCTTGAAATATTTAATAGTCCTTACATAATTCATTATTTATCATATGATAAACCATGGAATAAAGATACACATCAGTTTTACTTAAATGAATACTGTTTTTATCAAAATGAACTAAAAAAACAAATTTCTAGTTTGAAATTCTATATTATAAAATTTTTAAGTCAGAATATTAACGCTTTTTTTTACTTGCAAAAATAAAAATATTTTATGAATAAAATTTTAATAAAAGTTCTCATTCCTCTTTATAATAGAGAAAAATATTTGTGTCAGTGCCTAGATTCTGTATTAAATCAAAAAACAGATTTTAACTTTCAAGTGGTCATAATTGATGACGCCTCAACCGACAATAGTTTGGAGATTGCTAAAAAATACCAAAATAAATTTCCCAATCTTTTCAAAATCATTATTCATAAAAATAATTTAGGCCTTTTGTCAACCATAATTGATGGCTACAAAGAATTAAAAGGAGTTGAATATTTCACTGTTTTAGACCCCGATGATTATTGGCTAACAAATGATAAATTACAAAACGCTGTTGATTTTTTAGAAAAAAACAATGATTTTACTATCTATGCCACAAATACCATTATCTTAAAAGAAAAAAGCCAAGACTCTATTCATTTTATCCCTAATGCACCAAAAAAATCAGTTTTTCAATTTAAAAAATTAATTGATAATAAGGAAAAAGTATATTTTGGTCACACCTCATCTTCTGTTTATAGAAATATTATTTTTAAAAACAGTGTTCCTTCAAGAATAATTCAGGCCATTGGGAGTAATTGTGAGCCAGCATTTAGGGGTGATGTCTATAGAAATATAGCTCACCTTCATAAGGGAAAAGCTATTTTTTTTAATAAAGATGAAAGTGTTTATCGTATTTTAGATGATGGAATATGGAGTAGATTAAGTACATTATCTCAGTTATTGTTTAATGCCAACTTAAATTATTGCTTTGTATTTTATTTTAATCAGCAATACAGTAACTATTTTTTGAATCAGTGTGCAGTATATTTAGATTTAATATATAAACATATTTCTCTTAAAGAAAATTTCACTTTCACATCAAATAAAGAAATAAAACAAATACTAAAACTTAACATTTACTGCTTATTACATAGGAAATCAAAGTTATCTTTAAAAAAATGTATAAGAATGTATTTTCCACTAATAAGGAATTTATTTATCAATAACTAATCAGAGCAATTAATGTTTACTGGTTTCATCAAAATCTATTATTGCATTAATTTTCTCTATAATCTCATCTCTACTATTAAATTTAGTATTAATAAGCGGTATTTGATTAGCTATCAATTTTGCTCCATTAATCATTAATTTACTTTTCACATAAAACTTACCACTACCAATGGCCCTCCACTGTTCGTCGATTTTTTCTTTAATTATTTGCATTTTATTAATTTCGCTAAAATACTCCAAACTCCCTCGCGCTCCAACATTTTTTAGATTTATGTCAAGAATTTGTGTCAAATCATTCAATCTATGGCTAAACAAATAATTATTATTTATCACTTCGTTACTTTGATTAACAATTTCTTTTCTGTAGCTATCATCTTTAAGTAAAAGCTTGCATGTCTCTCTAGCTTCATAAGGATTGTTAAAAACTGGTATTTTTATACTAGGAAAAAGCAATTTTAGGTCACTTTTTGGTTCTGTCACAAGACAAGCATTGCTAGCCATGATGTCACATACTCGCCAAGAAAAACCACTCTGAGCCTGGATATGGTTAATATTGATACCGATTTTACTTCTATTATAAATATTTTGATTGTCTTTTAAAGAATAAATTTTTTTATTTTGATAACTAAGAATTAATTCCGGATGATAAGCTATTTTTATCCAAGATTGCGAACCATATAGTTTTAAACCCAAGTTGCTCACAGCTGATAAACTTTGGATTCTAGCTGTAGCTGAAATATCAGAAAGTACATCATTAAAACTAAAGTTATTTTTAATAATTTCACTTTTGACTCCAATTGATTCAAGCGCTTTCTCTCTTGTAATAAAAGGGTTATCCTCCATTTTCTTAAGTAATTGTTTATATTGATTAATTTCTTGTTCATTTGGGTTCATCATCATAAACTTTGAAAACATTTTTGAAAATCTATAGTTACTACCAATAAAAGAGATATTTGTGTCTTGAATAACCCTTTTTGCTTCAATAGCCGTTGAAAACGGCAGAAAAAAAACATTCTCTTTTTTAACACCAAAAAAATCAGCAACTAACTTTTGTTCCACACTTTGGGCAACTATAAATTTATAACGATTTGGATTTTTTTTTAAACTTTCCTTGTTAAAATAATACAAATAACTATCAGCTTCCCAAATAACAATAGGACAATCAAAATGATTCGACAAATCATAGCAACTATTATTAAATAAAATCATTAAATCAGGATTAAACGACTTCAGTAGTTTTATAAATTTCTTTTTAGGATTTTGAAAATTTTGTTCCCAGTTTGTATTACCAAAACACAATACTTGATTGCCGTTATTCACCAATTCTCTTATAAACCCTTCATAAAAACATGGCATAGCAGAAGAATTTTGAGAATCTTGGATTGCATTGAAGAAAGAAATAAAAACTCTAGCCATTTTTACCCTTATTAAAAACAATAAAGTAATGAATTATATCCATAGATTATATTATACCAAATAATTTTTGCCACAACGCAAACAATTTATAGGGAAAACAGATTAAAAAAAATGGGGGACTATTTTTTAACTGAGCCCAATAAGATTGAGCTTTTACATGTTGATTTACCTTGTAATAATGTTTGGCAATTGTAAAATTAAGATAATTAAGTTTTTTATTTAGACTGGAATCAGATGTAAACTCTTTCTGCAAGTCCGCAAAAACCTTTTGATTAATCAAAGTTTGCTCAAATTCTTTTTTATTACCATATACATTGTTTATATGAATTCTATAAACTGTTCCAAAAAAATTTAATATCTTTCCTTTGCCAAGACGCATAGCATAATAAACTATGTGTGTGTCTTCAAGAAAAGAGA
>CAYJFT010000001.1:39365-50404 GCA_964369765.1 uncultured Pseudomonadales bacterium
TTTCTAAGAAACATGGATGAAGAAGCAATACGCCATCGTTTTAAAAAATTCTCTAAATTGCTCTCACTTTCATTTGCCATTTCCCGTAATGTTGGTTTTTCTTGTCTTTTGTTTGTAACACAATTCACTTCAATATATTTGGTGTAACAAATTGAATAATCTGAATTATTTTCCAAAAAATCAAACTGTTTTTGCAACTTATATTCATCAATCCAGTAATCATCACCAGCGCAAATAGCCAAGTAGGGAGCCGTACCACTCTTAAGTAATTTTTCTAAGTTTTTACACCTTCCTTGATTAGATGATTTTGGCAAGATAATTATTTTTTTAGGTTCTTTTTTTTGAAATTCCTCACATATTTCTCTTGTATTGTCAATGGAGCCATCATCAGCAATAACGATTTGATAATCAAAATTAGTTTTTTGCACCAATAAACTTTCTATAGCTTGTGCAATATATAATTCCTGATTATATGTTGTTAATAAAATTTGAACAGTAAATTTATTCATAGATAATTAATGTTTTCTCATCAAGAGAATAGTTTTTAATTAGGAAAGGATAATAGTAATCACTTTTTATATGATTTGGAGCACCCCAAATGTCTTCTTCTGGAAAATTTGGTAAAACAATCTCTTTTTGATAGTCCCAGGTAAAATTATTTTGCATAAAAACAACTTCTTCTATTATAATCTCTCGCTTCTTTTGTACAACGTAGTATGGATAATAAGTTTCAAACAAAACTATGCCTCTCCGTGTTAGTATGACAGCAGTTAATAATGTCACTAATTGAAGCATTTTTTTAGACCAATAGAGTTGGTCAAAAATTGCTACAACAATAATAATAAAAACAAAAATGACAATTGAAATAGTTCTATCAGCTAAATAACTCGATGCCAGAATTGGTGGAACAGAAAAAATAGCAATGGAAAAAAGAAACTGAATTAAAAATTGTCTGGATAAAAAAACCACAACAATTAAAGAAATAAAATATGTTAACCAAAATAACAAAGAAAACAAAGCATTGTCAAACAATGATAAATTAAATCTATTAAAACTAAACAATAATAAGGCAGCGAGTAAAAAGTATGTTATTAAAAAATAAATAACAAAATTTGTTTTTGACTGTATTTTTTTTTGTATTAAACTGACTGCAATAATAATGCTACCGATAGCAAAAATGTTATTATTAGTGATAATCACATAATCAAAAAAAAGTTTAAAGTTAGTAGCCAACAATTCAATTATGTCAGTTTTTTGTGTTATTTCTCTGCCAATAATCGCTTTTGTATTTAAAATAAAAATACCCAAGATTGTATAAAAGAAACCAAGGCCTGCTGCTAATACCACATATAACAAAGATAGATTGATTTTTTTGGTTCTTTTCCAATCTATAACTAACCACAAAAATAAACTAGTAAAAAAACCAGCTCCAATATGCTCCATGCTATTACCGATTAAAAAAGCAAGTAAGTAAAATAAAAATGAATGACTTTGGTTTTCAATAATTTTATATTTATTATTTACCAATAGAAAGATTAAGATTAACAATATGGGTGTAATATACGCAGCATTGGCATAAAGTAATACCGACTCAAATACGCCACCAGACAATAATAATAACATTAGAAAGAAAAGACAGATGGTTGCGATTTTCTTGTTAAATCTAAATAGTAAGCAACTTAGTAAAATCAAAAATGTTATATTAAATGCATATAAAATATCAAATCCTAACCCAAATTTAAAGAATAAAAATTCGGATACAAGGCTTGCAAATGCTCGTCCTCCAAGAGTTATTTGTCCAATGGTTGTATTAAACAAATAGGTCAAAAAATTACTTTCTTTAAAAAATGATTCTGTAATCAACATATCTGCTGTAGAAGGCGTTAGGTACAGTATTGAAAGTAAAAAAATGAAAATAAACAAATATATCCAGTATTGACAGAGAATTTTTTTTACAAACCCAAAAAAATTTTTCCATTTAAACTGAGAGAGTTTATTTTTAATTTTCAAAATGAGTTGCACAACAAATTTTTGTAATTTCATATTGTTAATTAAGATAATTAAGAAAAAAAACAAAATCAATGATTGAATTGCATAAAAATTAATGTTCCAGTGACTAAATACATAATTAGGAAAATATAATTTATCCAAAATAGGCAAAAGAAAAAAAAATGGCAAAAACAAACAAAAAAAGACATTATTTATTTTTTTTATTTTTTCATTAATGGAAGCTCCTGATAAAACTACTAATATAAAGAAACAAGCAGCTACTGCAAAAATTCTATTTATACTAAAATTAGTATTAATAAAAAAGAAACTTCGGTAGGTAATAGTTTCTATAACTACAAATAATATTACAAGAGAATAAAAAAAATATTGCACAAAATTACTAAAAATAATTGGTTTAACTTTCGTTATTAACTCTTTTATTTGCCCAATAATATTTTTTAATTTCATACGGTCTATTCTTATACAAAAAACAGCTGTCTCTTACTAAAGAAAATCAATAAATAAAATAGTATTACTTTTGTATTTTCAATTAAAGGAGGTAAAAGAATTAATTCTGCTCCATTGTCAATTGAAAAATAAACATCCATCATAATAATTCCTTTAGGTTATTTTATCATCATTTTTGTGGTAAAATAATCCCAAATGCAAAATTACCCCAAATTCCTCACTTTAATTGTTCCATCATACAAGCAAAATCGTACCATAGTTCAAAATCTTAAACAACTTCAGGGGGTTTTATCTCAAATTCGTTATGATTACGAAATTATTGTTGTTGTTGATGGAGAGATTGATGACTCTGCAAAAAAAATCACAGCAGCTAATCTAAAAAAAGTAAAAATAATTTCTTACCCAAAAAATCAGGGGAAAAGCTATGCAATTCGACAAGGTATGAAAAAAGCTCGTGGTGACTATATTATGTTTCTTGATGCGGGTATGGAAATTGATCCCAATGGTATTAGTATGCTATTGGAACACATGGAGTGGTACGACGCTGATATTGTGGTTGGTTCTAAAAGGCATCCAGCGTCAAAAGTAAATTATCCACTCAAAAGACGCATTCTTAGTAATGGCTACTATTATTTCATACGCTTGTTTTTTGGTTTAAAAATTAGAGATACTCAGGCAGGGATAAAAGTTTTCCGCAAAGAGGTCTTAACTCAAATATTACCACTTTTGGTAGAAAAAAAATTTGCTGGAGATTTAGAAATGTTGGTAGTAGCTAAAAAATGCGGTTTCCATGTAATTTGTGAGGCACCAATTAATTTACAGTATTCAGATGATGTATTAAGTAGTGCCGTTAAGCCACAGGCGATTATGGGTATTGCCTTGGATACATTAGCTATTTGGTATCGTAAAAATATTTTAAGGTATTATGATAAAAAAAGTTCATAATTTCTATCAAAACCATAAATTAATTTTGTTTTTTTTATGTTTAATTTTATGTCTGATAATTGTTATTCTTTTACCTATTTTTCAGGTAGGATATGTTGCCGACAATTCTTGGTTGCACAATATTTCTACTTCAAATTACTGGCAGCAATTTATTGATAAATTTTTGAGTTTGCCAACAAATATTGGAACTCAAATTAACGCAGGCAGGCTCAATCTCACTTCAGTTTTCATTGGTATTTTAGATTTTAATTTTATATATTTGGGTCTACCAATAGTACATTTTAGTACTATAGTGCAGACTATTTTAAGTGTTGTCATATTTGCAATTTTTATCAAAAAATTGACCAAAAATAATAGTTTTGTGCTTCTTGCTTTATTTCTAGTACCACTTTTTTTTCAAATCCGGCCATATCATGATCCATTTATTGTATTTTTAGGTAATTTTCAATTCTTTTTATCACTTTTTTTATTAAGCATGTGCTTTTTAATTGACTTTTTGGAACAGAAAACTAAAATATCAGCCTTTTTGTCAATTTTGTTTTTTTTCTTTGCAGTTGAGGGACATGAGGCTAATGTAGTTTGGCTTGCATGTGCATTATTAATTTTTTGGACAGTAGAAAGAAAAATTTGGAGCCGAAAAATTTGGCCTTTTCTTTTTTATTTACTTAGTTGTTTATTTGCTTATTTTTCTGCCCCATTTTTGCAATGGCTTTTTGGAATTGAGAAACAAACATTTGCTTATCAAGGAACAGAATTGAGTTTTTCATTAGTAGAAGTTATTAAGACTTTTTTTATACAGATTATTGCTGCATTGCCCTTATCATCATTTTTTGGAAGAGTGGGGCAAGAGTCTATAGCTTATTATCCTCATTTGTTTCTTGATCAACTTCCGGTCTTTTTTTTGGCATTAATTGCATTTACTTTCTCTGCTTGCTTATTTTGGAAAAGCAAATTGCTTACAAAAAAAATCTCTTTTAATTTGAATTACTTCCTAACATTATTATTGGGATTTTCACTTTGGTTATTGCCAGCCCTCCCCGTTGCTTTATCAAATAAATATCAAATTGATTTGGCACTTTTTGGCTTGAAAAGTGGCACCGGTTATATTCTGGTATATTATCAATATTTTGGTGTTGTAATAATTTTAGCAAGTTTCTTACTTGGTCTATTTTCATTAATTAAGTATAAAAAAACTCTTCTAACAATTTTAACAATCACTGCTTCAGCCATATTTTATTTAACTTACTGTAATAATATAGCGACGGTTAAACAAATTAATAAGGCTTATGATGAGCACTTATATTTATTTAATCAAGTAGTCAAAACAGATTTTTTTAATGATTTACCAAAAGAAATAAACTTAATTTTTAATGAGCGAGTAACTAATTATTATCATGTTAATGGAGGCTATGATGCCTTATTTTCCATATGGACAGAAGAATATTTAACAAAATTTACTTCATTTAATGAAATCTATAATTCCAGCAACATGGAGGCAAATTATATTAACGCAAATAATTTACCCACTTACTTTATTTATTATGATCAAGTTGATGAATTTAGTGGATATATAATTCTTGCCCCAGTAATAAAGTGGCAAGACGGCCTAATTTTAAGCAATGAGGCAAAAATATTTTACCTCTCTTCATATGTGAATAATAATTTTCCAAGCAATATCTATCCAGCATTAAGAAGAGACTTATTTGTCAGTTACTATGTATTAAATAAAAATGATGAAATTGAATTTAAAAATTATCGTGAATGGTTTGTTAGGCCAGAAAACAGTAATTATGCAATCGTAGAAATTAATGATGAAGATTTAATTTTAATCGATAGCATTGTTCCTGCATTGACACAAGACGATCGTCAAAGTTTTGATATCGTTGCTCCAGTTAAATAATGACTTAAGCTTTTCTAAAACTCTCACTCCATAGGTATTTATTTAACTGGCTCTTCAAATTTGCTGTCTCATTTTTAGTAAATCCCCTTTTTGCCCTAATAATTGCAGGAACCCATTCTTCTTCAGAGGAAATAATCTGTAAATATGGACTATTAATGCTAATTCCCTCGGCACCGATTTTAGTTGTCACCACAGGTCTACCTTTACTAAGTGCTTCTAAAATTTTAATTCTTGTGCCACTACCTGAAAAAATTGGCGCTACCAAGACATCAATTTGTTGGTAAAACACATTTACATTTGAAATTTTACCAAGATTGGTAATTAATGGTATTTTTTTAGGCAAATTGTTCTCTCCTGCTAAAATTAATCGAACATCTAAATTATGTTTTTTACATTTAGGTAAAATATGATTTAGAATATGACTAACTGCTGTTTTATTTGGAGGATGTGAAAAACTACCAATATAACCCAAATTAATTGCGTCATCTTTCCTTGGCGGCAAGAAACTAATTGAAGAAATACCATTGCTTTCACAAACTACATTTTGTAAATTAAATTTTTGTATTAGTAGTTTTTGATCAATTTTAGATACAGCTATGACTTGATCATATTTTGGTAGCCATTTTTTTTCATAAAAATAAATCTGAATAAATATATAAAATCTAAATAATCTTTTAAACAGATTGGGTTCCTCCATAATACGACGATAAAAAGAAATTGCTGAAACATCGTGAGCTACAAAAACAGTGTTGACAGTAGAGTGCAAAGATTTATAGATATGTGCAATTTGTGTAAATTCAATTCTTACCTTGGCAAAATCATGATTAGCAGTCAAAACTTGCATTTCTTTTATTAGTTCATGATTTTGCCAGCAAGAAAAAAAATATGGCTGACTAGAAAAAATGCTTCTTTCACGCAAAGAGTAAGTCTGCCAAAAAAAACAATGCCTATTTAGAAAATCACGTTCCAGTTTATCAACTATTTTTTCACCAAAAATTAATACATATAAATCATATTTCTGGCTTAAATATTTAATTGTTTGATAGATTCTAGTTGCCCCCCCACTATTTTGAGGAAAAGGCGATATTGCAGTTATGAGCAGTAATTTTTGCATAATAATTTAACTATACATCAAAATAAATTGGCGAGTAAATTTTAATTTGTTTAATTAATAAGATTTTAATTTTTCTAGAATAAGTTCGCTAGGAGATGAGAAATTTGTTATTGTTTTGCCCTCCCATTTACTAAAATCATAAATAAAATTCTCTATTTCAGTGAAGCTATTTTTTGAAAGTAGTACATTAGAATTTAATCCTTCTGTGCGTTCAGTTTGAGTCCTTAATAAACAACAAGGCTTTCCTAAATAATAGCATTCTTCCTGATTACTACCACCATCGGTGATTATAAACTGTGCCATTTTCATTAGGCGCATTAACTCAGCGTATTCTAATCGATTTACAATTAGCATATTTTTATTTCGTTTTAGCAAACTGAGCAAATTATTTTCTTGCAAAACAAAATTAGTATTGTCATGTAAAATAAATAGACACTTCTTATCTGCAACTGTTTGTTTTTCTACCATATTTAATATTTTTTTTACAAATTTTAGATTCGCTAAATTTTCTTGACGATGTAAAACAAAAATAAAAAAATTTTTATTCTTTAATTTACTAATTATCTCTGAGTCAATTTTTTTATTAACAATTAAGTGTAAACTATCAATTAGAGTATTATATCGTGTATTTACAACAATTCCCCTTTTATGACTCAAATTTTTACATGCCCAATCATTGGGACAAAAATGAATATCCGCTAAGTTTGAAGTTATAATACGATCAATCTCCTCAGGAAAAGGAGAAAGTAGATTAAAAGAACGTAGTCCAGCCTCGATGTGTGCAATTTTTGCTTTAAAAATCTTTCCAAACACTGCGCCCATGACAGTTGAGATTGTATCCCCATGGATAATTAAAACCTTGTTTCTTTCAGAAACAAATTCAGATTTATTTAGAATTTTAATCCCACGGAAAAAGGTTTCAAACCACCAGGATAATAATCCAAGTGGTGTCTTTTTAACTTTTTTCTCTGATAAGACTATTGTATTTTTTTGGAGTGATAAATTTTTAAAAATCTTATCTTCTCGTAAATTATTTTGTCCAGAAGAGATAATTGTAAAATTAATTTTACTCTCTTGCATTCTTCTTATCAATGGAAAAAGTTTAATTAATTCAGCTCTTGTTCCAATAAAAAAATAAAATTGTTTCATAATTACTTCCCTTTAATATATTCTATCATTAATATTGTAAAATAAATGCTATAATTAAACAACTGCGAGCAATTATAATAAATTACATTTGCGCTACACAAGGTTATATGAGAGAAAAAAAATACACAATTTCAATTATTGTACCAACACTTAATAGTGAAAAACACTTAATACCTTTCTTCGCATACTTAAATAATCAAAATTATCCCAGAAAAAAAATTGAAGTTTTGATTATTGATGGTGGTTCCACCGACAACACCATTGAGATAGCAAAAAACAACAATGCGGCGATTTATAAGAATACCGAGGTGCTAGCTGAGCCAGGAGTATCACTCGGTTTTGCGAAGGCGCAGGGGAATCTAATGATGGTATTAGCAGTAGACAACTATCTTGTAGATAAAAATTATTTACAATCGATGATTGATGTTTTTAAAGACATAGAAATTCAAGCTGCAATCTCTGATGTTGTAAGTTTGCCTGAGTATAATTTCCTCAATCAATATTTAAACCGATTTACCGACCCATTTAGTCATTTTATTTATGGAAATGCAGCCAGCTTGAGAAGTTATCATAGAGTATATAAAATAATTAAAAAAAATAATCAAAGCATTGTTTTTGACTTCAATTCATATATCAATAAACCAATCTTAGCTTTTGCGCAAGGTATGACAGTGAGAAACGGATTTATGAGAAAAAACACTGACAATTTTGACGACATCCAACCTATATACTCACTAATTGAAGAAAATCAGCAGATTGCTTTTGTTTATAGCACTCAGTTGGTTCACAATAGCTTGCAAACAGTAAATCAATTTATAAAAAAAACAAAGTGGGCCAGTTTAAATTATTTAAATAAAACAAACTATGGAATCTCTCATCGCATTGACACACTTACCTTGTGGCAAAAAATCAAAATTAAATTTTGGCCAATTTATGCTTTTTCTATCATTTTACCACTTTTAAATTCTATTAGAGGATTAATTATTGAAAAAGAGTTGAAGTGGATTTATCATCCAGTAATGTGTTTTTTATCTGCAATTGGTTCTACTTTAGCAGTTTTTACACATTTGACAAAAAAATCCTACATTAATAATAGACAAGATTAATTTTGAAAAAAATCCACCATTATAATCGTAAAGAATTTGTTATAATCAAATTATGATAAAAATTCATCAAACCTCAGATGTGCAAACTAATAATATCGGAGATCAAACATCAATTTGGCAATTTTGTGTTATTCTACCTGGGGCAATAATAGGAACAAATTGCAACATATGCTCGCATTGTTTAATCGAAAACAAGGTTGAGATTGGTAACAATGTCACAATCAAGTCAGGGGTACAGATTTGGGACGGAATTATTATCGAAGAAAATGTCTTTATTGGTCCAAATGTTACTTTCTGTAATGACAGATATCCAAAATCTAAAAATAATAACTGGCAAATGGAGGCAATTACTGTTAAAAAAGGTGCTTCTATAGGAGCAAATGCTACTATTTTACCAGGAATTATTATTGGAGAAAATGCCATTGTTGGCGCCGGCAGTGTGGTAACCAAAGACATAAAAGCAGGAACAACTGTTGTTGGAAACCCAGCTAGAGTTATTCGCTAAGTTAGTCAAAAATACAACATTAATAAGCATTAATAATACTTATTATTTCCTTAATTTCTTCGTCAGTTAATACTGGACTTAATGGTAGGCTCAGCGCAGTATTGCAAATTTCTTCTGTAACCGGTAAGCTCAGGTGAGACATTTCTTTGTAGGCCTTTTGTTTGTGAATTGGCGTGGGGTAATGAATATGACTCTCAATATTATTAATTTTTAAATAATTCATTAAGTCGTCTCTATTCTTACAACGAATGACAAATAAATGCCAAACATGAGACAAATTGTCGTTATCAAAATCAAATTTTGGCAAGATTATTTTTGGATTTGTAATTTCATGGCAATAGGCTTGTGCAATTTTTTGTCTTTTTGCATTATCACTATCTAAATATTTCAGCTTAATTGACAAAATAGCAGCTTGTAATTCATCCAAACGAGAGTTAACTCCTTTTTCACAGTGTATATATTTTTCTTTTGATCCATATGATCTTAGAGCTCTAAGTTTTTCTGCCAAATCCTTATCATTTGTAACGATAGCTCCGCCATCTCCAAGAGCCCCCAAATTTTTCCCCGGGTAAAATGAGAACGCAGCTGCATCCCCAAGCGAGCCAACTCTGTTTCCTTTTCCGTACGCCCCGTGTGCCTGCGCTGCATCTTCAATTATTTTTAAATTGTATTTTTTTGCCAAATAAGATATTTTGTCCATTGGTGTAGCTCTACCATATAAATGCACAGGGATAATAGCCTTTGTTTTAGCAGTAATTTGTGATTCGATTAGCTCAGGATTAATCAAATAATCATCAATATTTGGTTCAATTAAAATTGGTGTAGCACCCACCTGAGTAACTGCTAAACACGTGGCAATAAAAGTATGTGCGGGAATAATTACCTCATCTCCATGTCCAATACCGTAAGCTTTTAAAATTAATGCTAATGCATCCAAGCCATTTGCTACCCCAATACACTCATTAGCATTGCAAAATGAGGCAAATTCATTTTCAAATTTGCTCAACTTGTCTCCCAATATATAGTTGCTTTTATGCAACACGTCTTTAATTTCTTGCTCAATATCGCTCAGGTAGCGGTCATTAATTTTTTTTAAATCTAAAAATTTAATCATGTTAATACCTTACTTAATTTTTGAAATTCATTATAATCACGAATGTAATCTTCTTCATTGTAGTAATCAGAGGCAAGTACTAGTAAAACTGCATCTGGAGAAAAATTTTTCATTTCTCTCCACACTAGTCCACCAATATATAAGCCAGCTGTTTGTGAACCTAGGTGATATGTTTTTCTTTCATTTTTTTCTTCCACGCTAACATCACATTCTCCTGCAACACAGATTAAAATCTGCTCAAGTTTTTTATGAGCATGCTTGCCTCTAATAGCTTCAGACTTCGTATCAAAGATATAATAAACACGCTTAATATCAAAAGGTATATTGCGATTTTGTTCAAAAGCAACTAGGGAACCCCGTTGATCTCCCTTAATTTGAAAATCATTAATCTTGTGTGGCATTACAATCCTTTAAATATATTTACAAATTTCTTCATTCTCTTATTATATCATCAATCCATGCTATAATACCCCTATGAACTCCATTTTCCTCATCATCAAAACTCCCCGCTATCGCGAACTCCTCCTCCAACTCACCCGCCGCGAGCTCGCCCAACGCTACAAACAATCCATCTTGGGTTATTTTTGGGTCATTATTAGCCCTTTGGCCCAGATGATCGTTATGTCCTTTGTTTTTTCCCGCATCTTTGGCATCACCGACCTTGGTGTCCCTTACCCCCTTTTTCTTTTCACCGCCCTGCTCCCCTGGCTTTTTTTCTCCACCTCCCTCACTAGCGCCACTGCCTCTTT
>CAYJFT010000001.1:50414-57705 GCA_964369765.1 uncultured Pseudomonadales bacterium
TGGTTTCCAATTCTTCTCTCCTCTCCAAAATCTATTTCCCCCGCGAGGTCTTGGTCTTAAGCTCCATTCTTGCCAAACTCGTTGACCTCGCCTTCTCTAGTCTCATCCTGATTGCCATGATGATATTTTATCTTCATCCCGTCAATTTCAATCTCCTTTGGATTATCCCCATTTTTGCTATTCAATTTGTTTTTACTTATGGCCTTAGCCTCATTTTCTCCGCCGCCAATTTATTTTACCGCGATATCCAGTATTTACTCTCCCTGATTCTCCTTATCTGGATGTATTTAACTCCCATTATGTATAATCAAGAAATTTTCCCCGCCAGTTTTCGCTGGATTTTTCAAATCAATCCCATGGCAGTTATCGTCAATGCTTATCGCCAAGTCATCCTCAATGGTAGTCTCCCCAATCTATTTTCCCTCTCCCTGGCAGCTCTTTTAGCCATTGTCACTCTCCTTTTGGGATTCAAACTTTTCAAAAAATTAGAAGGTCAATTCGCTGATAGTGTCTAATTATGCCAAAAAAACAATACAATGCCATTACTATTAACAATCTGTGGAAGCTATTTCGCCGCCAAAAGCAGCGAACCTTCAAAGAAATGCTTCCTGCGCTTCTTTCTGGCGGCAAAAAAAATGTCGTCGATTCTTTTTATGCCCTCCAGGACCTCAGCCTAGAGTTTAAGCAAGGGGAAACCTATGGCATCGTTGGCCCAAATGGCTCCGGCAAGAGTACTCTGCTCAAATTAATTGCCGGTGTCACCTCGCCCACCAAAGGCGAGATACAGGTCAACGGTGTCATTGCTCCTCTAATTGAGCTTGGCGCCGGCTTTCACCCAGAGATGACCGGCCGTGAAAACATCTTTTTAAACGCCGCTATTTTGGGCATGACCCGCGATAAAGTCTTACCTATTCTAGACAAAATCATTGATTTTAGCGAAATCCGCCAATTTATAGACGAACCAGTCAAACATTATTCTAGTGGTATGTATATGCGCTTGGCTTTTAGTGTTGCTATTCACGTTGATTTTGATATCTTACTTGTCGATGAAATCCTTGGGGTAGGTGACGCCAAATTCCAAAAAAAATGCTTTGCTGCTATGCAAGATTTTAAAAACCAAGGCAAAACTATTATCTATGTAGGGCACAATTTAGAAAAAGTCAAAACCTTTTGTGACCGCGCCGCTTATCTACACTTTGGCCAGCTAGTCATGGAAGGCGACGCCAAAAAAGTGGTGGAGAAATATCAAGCAGCTTAATTTACCGCTTATAAATCCACCGCACCAGCCCCAAATTTATCAATATCAGTAAGCCCTCGCAAATCATCATCGTGTAAACCGCTCCCATATTACCCAGCCGCGGCACCAACAGCAAATTCAAAACTATATTTAACCCCACCACCCCCCCCAACCACGGCACATAACTTTTTACTCTCTTGCTGCTTTGGATAATCGTGTTTAGCGGCGCATTAAAGAAAAAAAGCACTATCACTACGCTAAAATAACGCAAAACTTCTGCCGCCGCCGCATAAGCCGGACCCATCAAAAAAGTAATTAGAAAATCACTAGCCAAAAACATCCCCGCTCCCACAATTAGGCCCAGAGCGCTCATTACCGCCACCATTTTGGCAATTTGGCGCTTTTTCACATTACCTTCCCTTGCTGCCAAGGGAAAAAGATTGTGAAAAAGCGCCTGGGGAATCAGATTAAAAGCATCCAGATACCGATAAGCAGCACTATAAATACCCAATTCACTTACTCCCCGCAGCTGCTCAATAATCAGACTATCAGCTCGGCTATAAATTATCCCCAAATCATCAATCGCCGCATAGGGGAGAGCAGTCCGGATTTTTTCACCCCCGCCTTTTCCTGCCCCCTTGCCCCGTCCCCAGCCATAGCGCAGCCACCGCCAATCCAAATGTCGCCAGGGAAAATAAAAAACCATCACCCCCACCAGCGCCAAATTATAAAAATAGTAAAAATATTGATAAGTCTCTGGCCCGCGCATAAAAAATAAACTGCCAAAAAGCAATAAATTCCTGGCAATTAATTTATAACCCAGCTTCAAACTCTCCCCCCGGGCCAGATAATAAGCATCCGCCACACTAATCAAGCCCTCTAATAGTAGCGCCACAATCATAAAGGTCAGCATTTCTGCGCCAAAAATCCCCGTCAAAAACTCAATTGCCCCCAAAATAATCACACTCAGACAATAATAAATTAAGCGCCAGCTAAAAATCTGCGAGAATAAGAGCGGCTGCTTTTTCTCTGCCATTTTTTTCTGATACCATTGTTTTATCCCTACGTCGGCTAGCACTGTCACAATTTGCACCACGGTCATAAACAGGGTAATTAAACCAAATTTTTCTGGCAAAAGCATCCGGGCCACCACAATAAAAAAGACTGCACTCAAAAGCTTCCCTCCCACCAGGGTGGCAAAATAATATAAAGACTTTTTAAATATTTGTCGCAACATTTTCTGCCTTAACCTTGGTCTTACCTATTTGCCCCCGCTTATCCAACCCCAACCCTCCAGTTCGTCCCCACCGTTGCCACAATAAACCCCCACCATACAAAAGTATCAAACCACCACTCACCCAGATATTAATCTGCATCACTTGCTCCAAACTTTGATGAAAAAAATAAATTAAAGCTACTTGGACCACTGGAGCTAGCAAACCTAAATAAACTAGGCGGCGATTTTTGGCAATCAGAAACTGCGCCAAAAGCAAAGCGATTGAGTACAGCCCGCCAAAAATCGCCGCCAAGCCCAGATAACCCGCCAAAACCAAATAATCAGCCTTGCCCACAATTAAAATTAATTGCTCATCCCAAATTCCATATATCACCGCCATCAAAACTGTAAACAAAACTAATAAGCCGCCACTAACCCAGAAAATAATTCTCTTGAGTTGTCCATCCCCAGGCTGACTAAAAAAAGTAAAAGCCACATTAATAAGCGGTTGACTAGCATAAAGCATAATTTTGGCAAAAAGCGAAAAAAGCCCATAAGCCCCCGCAAATTCTGGGCTAGCCACCAACTTAACCACCATCATATCTGCATTAATCAGGGCCGTAGTAGTTATCACTCCAATCAGTGGCACCAAAAAGCTTTGTTTCTTAAAATACTCAAAAATATGCAAAGCCTCTGCTTTGCTTTTTGCCTTACCCTTGGCCTCCACTCTCTCATTAACCCGGGCCAATTTAGTTTGCCGCCGGAAATAAGCCCAATTTATTATCACCTGGGCCACCCCAGCCAACACTAAAATCACTAGTACTATCAATAAACTGCTTTGCCAAGCCAAAATTGTTGCTCCGCCCACCAGTTTCACCGCCACCCCTGCCAACCCAATTCCCACAATTACCCCAAATCTCTGCCAGCCAGTAAAAATTGCCGTATAGTAAACCGTAAATAAACTCAAAAACAACAAAATTAAAATTGTCGGCGCACTCCAGGCAGTTAGTAAATTAGCTCCCGTAGCCAATAACCACCACCAAAGGGGAATAATCAAAATCAGCCACCAGTTTTTTTGCAATAGGGCTAGAAATTTGTGATGTACCCCCAGGGCCGTTTTAAAACGCGCTTTTTTCTCCACCCCGCTGACTTTTTTGGTCACTATCAGTGACAAAATCGTCAGTGGCGCCGAAAAAAGCGCCAAATAAGCCGTTACACTGGTATACTCACCATAATTAGCCACACTTAGGACCTTAACCACTAGGAAATTAAAGACAAAAGACAAAAAGCTAATCAGGGCCATCCCTAGGACATTAACTACCCCATGTTTGAGAAAGTCCCCCATTTGAGAGAGAAAAAAATTATTTTTTTTCATAATTTATCCCTCCATTATACCCCAAATTTAGTCGATTTTTCCCACGCTCTAATGATATTATCACCCAAGACCTTTTGTCCCTCTCTGCTAGGATGCCAATCCATTTTTGCCATATCTTTGGGTTCTAGATTTTGATTGTCAACAAAATAAACTCCGTCAATTTCTTTGCATAATTTGGCCAAATTGTAATTAAAATCATCGATTGCCGGCTGAATAGTCACCCTCACACTTTTGATTGGCGCTGGGGTATAAAGTCCCAAAACAAAAATTAGCATTTGTGGATTTAGCGCCTTTAATTGGCACAAGTTTTCTCTAATTTTGCCCATGACCAAGTCTATTTTTGGCCTCACCTCTCTCACTTTTTCTGCCAATTTTTTACCGTTCATCAGCTCGCCCAAATGAACTTGAGCCTCTTTTAATAAGTCATTGCTACCACAAGAATAAATAAAAATTATTTTCTTAGCCCTGATTAAATCTATGAAACACCTTTGATCATTTTCATCCCAAGCCGGATAAAGCTGAGCTGTCTTGGCGGCTAATTGCCAAAATTGCCAAAAACCTACTCGCCGACAAAGGTCTATACTTTCAATTTGATTAGCTCGCAACCGACTTAGGGAGTAATTATGCCCAATTAGCTCGGCTATATAATCACAAGTATTATATTTTCCCATCGCAAACAAGCTGACTTTATCCGCCGTCCAACCCTTTTCCTTTAAATAGTCATCAAAAAAATCCAAAAAGCTTTTATTATCAAAATTATCCCTAGTATAAGGCACACCCAAAGAATCAAAACCACCTATTAAAAGCAATTTTTGCTTTTCTTGAATCTGCTTAGAAAAAATCTCTTTTCTTACCACAATTTTGCTGGATAAACCCCATCTTTAATCAGTTTCATAATCCCTTCTTGGACCATGGGTTTATCTTCACTATAAGTCACTCCAAACCACTTGCTTCTGGTATTAACCACATTAACCACTGCTTGCTTTTCTGCTACCAAGCGATTAACCACATTGGGGGTAAAAAACTCCATAGTTTTACTGGCTAGATTCTCATCCAAAAAGGCCGTAAAATCATTTTGTAAATACTCAAAAATATCTGGGGTAAAGCCAAAAAGCACCATTGAAGTTGGTCTTTTTTCATCCAAGCTATGATTTTTACCATCTTTGTCTTGACTAACAATCTTTTTTCCCAAGAAACCCACTTTGGTGTGCTCGTGTATGGAAGTCAAGCGATTTTTATAATCTACCTTGCACAAACCCCGCGACACCCAGCCATACTCAGATAAAGTCTGGCCTAGTCGGTAAGCCACCATAAAATATTGATTGCTGCTATCTTTGGGCAATTCATCTAATTTTTTTCCCAGGGCAGCAAAGGCTTCTCTACCATAAAAATCATCGGCATTAATCACCGCAAATGGTTCTTTGATAAAATTACGTGCTGCCAAAATTGCGTGACCAGTTCCCCAGGGTTTTTTCCGTCCCGCAGGTAATTTATAACCATGTGGTAAGTCATTTAAGTCTTGATAAGCATAATCTACCTTGATTCTATTTTTGAATTTGCGCGGCTGAAAATGTCGTTTAAATTCGGTCACAAAATCACGTCTAATCACAAAAACAACCTTGTCAAAACCACTTTTGTAGGCATCATAAATAGCATAATCCATCAAATATTCTTCATTTGGCCCCACCGGATCAATTTGTTTGAGTCCTCCGTATCTGGAACCCATTCCCGCTGCCAAAACTAACAGAGTTTTTTTCATAATATTGACGATTCTACCATAAAATGGTATGATTTGCACTATGAAAAACAAAAAAATGACTCAATTACATCGAGTAATCATTATTTTGATTGCTTTTGTTAGCTTTGCTTGGCTCAGCTTTATTATTGCTACTTTCTTTATTGATCAGCAAAATAGCCAAACTGACAGTGAAGAAAATTCTCACCTAATAACTCAAATTCCTCCCGGAGAATTAGAAATGGTGGGCGGACAAGCCATGAGTAGTCTCAATTTTAATTTAGATACTCAAACCGCCCCCTTGCCACCAATTATGGGGTTACCTTTGCGCACTATGGCCGATTTTGCCACTCCCAGTGCCACTACTGCTACTATCGAAACCAACTTGGGTGACCTCACTGTAGAGCTTTATTCTGACCAAGCTCCCCTGACTGTCGCCAATTTCTTATCCTTGGGGCAAGCCGGTTTTTATGACAATCTGGCTTTTCACCGCGTAGAACCAGGATTTATTGTCCAAATTGGCGATCCTGCTAGCCGCAATTCCACCGATTCTGCCTATTTAGCCACTCTAGGTACCGGTCACCCAGGGTATAGAATTGCCGATGAAATCAACCCCGCTCTCCTGCACGACCAAGCCGGTGTTCTCTCTATGGCCAATATTAATTCTAATGGTCAGTATCCTGATAGTGCTGGTAGTCAATTCTTTATCACTCTAGACGCTGCCCCTCATCTAGACGGCGGTTATAGTATTTTTGGCCAAGTCACCAGTGGCTTAGAGATTTTAGAGCAAATTGTCCCGGGTACGCAAATTTTGTCCATTAGTTTTTAAGCTTCTTGGGCTACAATAGGGTAGCTGATGTCAATATGGAAAAAATCTTTTTTAAGCCTTCTCTTTAGTATTCTTTTTGTCTTACTCGCTGGCGCGTTTTTCTTGGGTATTACCCCTTATACCACTTTGGTCTTGCTCCAAAACACCCAGGAAAAACGCGCCACCGGCGGCTTCTTGGGCTCTATTGCCGTAATTGAGCATCACGGCCCCACCATAAACAACTTTAATATTTATGATATTTATCAAAGCGACGGCCAAATCAGTGAATTTTTACCCGCCCCCGCACCAGTCCAGCAATACTTAACTGGTGGCCTAAACCAGCTCCATCTACCCGACGCTAATTGGGAGCGCGATTTTCCTACCAGTAGCGCGCAAATCCTCGAGCTTTTTTCTCGCGCTGGTCGTCCTCAGCCCGATTTTGTCATTAGCCTTAACCTCCCCGTGGTCGAGCAAATTATTGACCATTTTGCTGGCGAAATTATTGTAGAGAGTACCACCGGCGCTCAAATTATCACTGCCGCCAATTTCGCCACCGCCGCCCGCGCCGGTCGCTCCCACTTTTTTCCCGGCGATAGCCAAAAAACAGATTTTTTGCGGCCCGCCGCCACCGCTCTTACCCACAAACTTCAGAACTTACCTCTGACCCAAAAAATCGCCCTTGTTCAATTCCTTTGTGGCCAGGCCCAGGCCCAAGAACTCTATTTCTACTCCCCAATTCCTTTTTGGCAAAACCTCTTCCTAGCCCTTAATCTCGCCGGCAACACTCACTCCCCCCCCCCCCCCCCCCAACAATAAAAAAAAAAAAAAAAAAAATTAATAAAAAAAAAAAAAAAACCACCAAAAACCCAAAAAAAAAAAAAAACCCACCACAAAAAAAACACACAAACACAACAAAAATT
>CAYJFT010000001.1:57715-59588 GCA_964369765.1 uncultured Pseudomonadales bacterium
AACTTTATAGCATAGAATCCAATGTAGGAGTTAATAAAAGTAATGCCCAGGTCAGCCGCCAAGAAATCATTCAGCCCACCACTGATCAGCTCCAGCTCACCCTGACTTGGGACAATCAAAACCCCGCCCCCACCACCCCAGCCACTCCAGTTTTAGACCGTCTCCATTATGCCAATTATCAGCGCTTCCTCCTCCCCCCGCATCTCACTTTATCCACTCTCACTATTAATCATCAGCCGCAAAATCTCGCCAACTTAGACTATCGTCTCCTCACCGATGCCGACGGCGAAAACTGGCATGAATATGGTTTCCTCATCATTATCAATGAGCAAAACAGCGCCACTCTCTCAGCCACTTTTCTCAATCAGGATTTTACTCGCTCTGGTCAGCCCTGGCAAGTTGATTTCAATTAACTTCCCCCGCCTCTTTTTGCCAAATTAAATATCTATTCATTTTATGGCTACTCCCATCCGCCGCATACTCATCAAGCAAATTTGCCCCGTGTATCAACATTTTTTTCTTTAGTTCCTCTATTTCATCCTCAGAAAAATTATGACAATAACGCGCACTTTCCAAGCCCTTTTTCCAACTCAATAAATAATCACCTCCGCCATAATCAGCCTTGATTAATTTACCGATATTTGCATCAACCATAAATTGCCACAATGTCACTGTCAATTTCCCCCCGGGTTTAACCATCTCCCACATTTCCGCCAAGATTTCCTCGCGCCATTTTGGTTCTGGTACATGATGTAAAAAAGCACAACAAAAAATATAGTCAAATTGTTGCCCCGCCAAACCCTCTCGCCAGTCTCTGCCCTGTAATTTTGCCCCCAGTATATCCACCACCATACTTTTATGTTCCACTCCGCTCATCAGTGGCTCGCAAGCATCCATTAAAGTATATTCACCCACAAAACCCCGCTCCGCCAAAAAAGTTCCAAACCGCCCATTGCCCCCAGCTACATCCAAAACCGTCTCACCTTCCCCAGGCATAATCAGCCTCTCCCAGCCCGCCCACCCCCCCCGCCGAGTCTGGCTAAAATGCTCCGCCACTTCCTGATAAAAACACTTGTTTAGCTCTATTAATTCTCCAGCGCCAGGTTTTACCTCAGTCTTCGCCCCGCTTTCCATCTCATTCTTCACTCCCGCTTGCATTTTAATCCCAGCCTGCTCGCTCCACAATTTGCACTGCTTGCTCATAGGTTTCTCTGCCTGCTTCATTTTTACGCAGGGTATAAACTGTCAGGCGAATCATCAAGCCCAACCATAAAATTACTTTTAAAGCATTTTTGGCCTGCCCAGAACGATACTTGGTAAAAAAGTATAAATAGCCCTCTACTTCGCCACAAATTGCCCTGGCACTACTAGAGCTAGCACTGCCCAAATGAACGATTTTTGCCCCCGGCCAAATTCCATTTTGATAGCCCATTTTCTCTATTCTATAACACAGCTCCTGATCCTCGCCATAGAGAAAAATCGCTTCGTCAAAACCACCACTATCTTCAAAAAGCTCCCGACTAATTAGAAAAGCTGTTCCCCCCACCCAGTCTTTTTTAATAAACTCCGCCCCTGCCACCGCCTCCCCCGCCCCAATATAGCGCCGTCCAGTGTGCTGCACGCTGGGCAAATATTTTCCCAATAAAGGTATATCATCCAAAAATAAAATTGTCCCAGCAATACTCAGTAGTGTCGGTTTATCGCCACCCTGGGGTTGCCCACTGCCGTCTTGATTAAGTAGCCCCGCCGCTACTATTCCCAGTGGCCGCTTCCCTCGCTTTCTTCGTGGCCGGCGCCGCCCCCGCAGGGGCGCGCGGGGCGGGCGGGGGGGGGGGGCGGGGGGGCCGGGGGGGCGGGGGGGGGCGGGGGGGGG
>CAYJFT010000002.1:0-12069 GCA_964369765.1 uncultured Pseudomonadales bacterium
CAAATCCCCACCCTCAATTTTCCCCTGTTGACGCATCCGCCCCCCTGTGATATAATCGCCATTCTTATTAACAAAATAAAAAAGCTTTGTCTGGCAACCGGTGA
This sequence comes from uncultured Pseudomonadales bacterium, assembly GCA_964369765.1. GTDB lineage: Bacteria > Patescibacteriota > Microgenomatia > UBA1400 > PJMF01 > JAUNST01. The sequence goes on from CAYJFT010000002.1 coordinate 105, forward strand.
TTTTTCCCCAAGCGCCCGCACAAAGGAATATCGGTCCGCCCACCGGAAAAGGAGATTATGGCAGCAAAAAACGACAAACAAACTGCGTACAAAATCCGTGTACGCCTCAAATCTTATGACCACCGCGTCATTGATGAAGCATCCAACAAAGTTTTGGACACTGCTCTCACTACTGGTGCCCGCGTCGTTGGCCCTGTGCCCCTCCCTACAGACAAAAAATGGTTTACCGTTTTGGCCTCGCCCCACACAGACAAAAACTCCCAAGAGCATTATGTCATCCGCACTCACAAACGCGTTATCGACATTATTGATCCTACCAATAAGACTATTGACAACCTCATCCACTTAGAACTCCCCGCTGGTGTCGATATTCAAGTAAAAATGTAATTTATTTAGAATGTATTTATGATTAAGACTTTCTTCGCCACCAAAAAAACAATGACCCAGGCTTGGGACGACCAAGGTCGCCGTTTGGCTATCACCAAGCTTACTGTTGAACCCAATTATATAGTTGGTGACAAAATCGCCACTATTAAAACTGATAGCAAACGCGCCGACTCTCTCGCTTCCCAGCGTATTGTCGAAATCGGCTACGGTCAGAAAAAAATTAAAAATATGAGTAAGCCTCTGCGCACCCGCCTAGACAAAGCCGGCCTAACCGCTGGTGTTCGTCAAATCGTTGGCGTGCGCGAATTAGAAAAAGATGGTCCCACTTTAGAAGTTGGCCAAACTCTTAATATCGCTGAATTAGCCATTCCCGGCGCCGGCATCAAGGTCCAAGGCACCACCAAAGGTCGCGGTTTCGCCGGCGCCATTAAACGCCACGGTTTCCACGGCGGCCCCAAAACTCACGGTCAATCCGATCGCGCTCGGGCCGTTGGTTCCATTGGTAATCGTACCACTCCCGGTCGCGTCTGGCTCGGCAAGAAAATGCCTGGTCACTATGGTGTTGATGTTCAAACCGTTACCGGTATTTACATCGCTCATTTTGACCCCACCACCAGCGAAATCTGGGTTACAGGCGCTATTCCCGGCGCTTTTAATTCACTTTGCCGGATTACCCTCACTGGTAAAACCAAGAAAAATTTTGCTCTTAATAAAACTGCTTCTGGTATCGTCGAGACCCCGGTTGAGCCCGCTCCAGTAGAGGATGCTCCCGTAGCCACCCCCGAAACCACGGTTGAAACTCCCACAGAAACCCCCACCACCCCAGAAACCCCAGCAGCAGCAGTAGAGCAAACAGAACAAGCAGAGAAAGCAGAGAAAGCCTAAACTATGAAAAAAGCTACAGAATTCAATTCTCAACTTTTCGCCGGCGAAGTCAAAACCGAGCTCCTCGCTCAAGCCATCCGCGTTTTCCTTAGCAATCAACGCCAAGGTACCGCCAAGGTCAAGACTCGCAGCGAAATCAATCGAACCAAGAAAAAATGGTTCAAACAAAAAGGTACTGGTAATGCCCGTCACGGTGCTCGCACTCCCAATATTTTTGTTGGTGGTGGTGTCGCCCATGGTCCCACCGGTACCCAAAATTATAATCTCAAGCTCACCACCAAGATGAAAAAACAAGCCCTCTTGTCCGCCTTGGCCGTCCAAGCCGAAAATATCTTTGTCGATGATGCTTTTACCAAAGTTGATGGCAAAACCAAATCTGCTGTCGCCGCTTTGGGCAAAAACCTCACCGACAATAAGCGTCTTCTCTTGGTCGTTGATCAAAAAACTCCAGAGATTATCCGCTCATATAACAATTTAGAAACTGTTTATGTGGTTACCGCTCGCTACTTCAATCTCTTGCATGTTAGCAATGCCAACCAAATCATTTTCAGTCAAGCTGGCGCCCAGGCTCTTGCCACCCGCCTTTTAGGGGAGGAGAAATAAAATGAACAATGCCTATATTATCAAACGACCAATTGTCACCGAGAAAACTCTCCTTTTGGCCGAAAAAGAAAACACCTATGTTTTTGAAGTTGCCCTTCAGGCAGAAAAAAATCAAATCAAGAAAATGATTCACGATCTTTTCAAAGTAGACGTTGTCTCTGTCAACACTGTTGTCAGCCATCGCGCCCAGAAAAAAACTGGTCGCAAGCGCCTCGCCGTCACTACAGAGCGCCACAAAAAAGCTTTGGTCAAACTCAAACCCGGCCAAAAGATCGAGCTTTTTGACTTAGAAGGTATCTCGGAGTAAAAATATGTTAAAACAAGCTAAACCAACCACCAATGGTCGCCGCAACAGAGTTGATGTTGTCCACGAAAACTTGCACACCGGCCGCCCAGAAAAATCATTATTAGTCAAAGGTCATCTCAAGCGTCAGGGTCGCGGCTACAAAGGTCATATCACTGTCCGTCATCGCGGCGGCGGGGTCAAAAAACTTTTGCGCCGTATTGACTTTAAACGCAATAAAATTGGCGTAGAGGGTGTGATTAAACAAATCGAATACGATCCCAATCGCTCCGCTCATATCGCCCTGGTTTTCTATACCGACGGTGAAAAACGCTATATCTTGGCTCCCACCGGCCTCAAAGCCGGCGACCGCATTACTCATACAGAGACTGCCGAAGCCAAAACCGGTAACACCATGACCATGCGCCAAATTCCTATTGGTCTCCCCATTCATAATTTGGAAATTGACCCCGGCCGCGGTGCCAAAATGGTCCGTAGCGCTGGTAATTTTGCTATTATCCAATCCAAAGACGACCGTTTCGCTACTGTCCTACTCCCTTCCAAAGAAATTCGTCTTTTCAAATTGGACTGTTTGGCTACTATTGGCCAACTTAGCAATGCTGATCACAAAAACGAGAAACTTGGCAAGGCTGGCCGCCGCCGCTTAATGGGTATTCGCCCTGGAGTCCGCGGTACCGCCCAACATCCTGGTTCTCACCCCCACGGTGGTGGTGAGGGTCGCTCTGGTATTGGTATGCCACATCCCAAGACACCTTGGGGCAAACCTGCTTTGGGCGCCAAGACTCGCAAAAAAAGCAAAAGTAGAAAAATGATCGTTAGAGACAGAAGGATGAAATAATGAGCAGAAGCAGTAAAAAAGGTCCCTACGTGGACGAAAAATTAATGAAAAAAGTCTTGGCTGCCAAAGAAAGCGGTAATAAAACCGCCATTAAAACTTGGGCTCGCCACAGCGTCATTCCGCCAGAATTTATTGGCGCTACCTTCGCTGTTCACCAAGGCCGCAAATTTATTGATGTTTATGTCACCGAAAACATGGTTGGTCATAAACTCGGTGAATTCGCCCCCACCCGGACCTTCAAGGGGCATGGTAGAATTGTTAAACGGGTCCTAACCAAGACATAATTTTGGATAAGAGGTTTATATGATAATTACCGCACAGCAAAAAAACATTCGTCAATCCTCGCGCAAAGTTCGCTTAGTGGCCAATCAGGTCAAAAAGTTAGAACTCTCCGCCGCGATTGACCAGCTGGCCGTTATTCAACGCCGCAGCACTTTGGTTATCCTCAAGGTTATCAAGCAGGCTATTGCCAATGCTACCAATAATCTTAATTTGGATGCCGATCAATTAGTTTTAGACGACATCATCGTTAGCGATGGTCCTATTCTCAAGAGAATGCGCCCGGTTAGCCGTGGTCGCGGACACTCTATTGAAAAGCGTACCTGCCACGTCAAAGTCGTTTTAAGTACCACGCAAGCTACCCCAGGGGCCCAAGCAGAACCCGCTCCCGCGGCCCCTGCCTCAGACACCCCCACCCCCCAGCCCACCCCTGCCCCTACCAAAAAACCCGCCACCAAAGCCGCTTCCAAACCCGCCCCCCAGGCGACCCCCGTAAAAGAAAAAACAGAAAAGGGCAAATAGTATGGGACAAAAAGTTAATCCAATCGGTTATCGCGTCGGGATCACTCAGCCCGCTCGCTCCAAATGGTTCGCTGGCAAAGGTCAGTACGGCGCGCTCCTGCTTCAGGACCGCGCCCTCCGTCAGCTCCTGGACACCGAGCTTAAAAATGCTGGTTTCGTCAAGGTAGAAATTGAGCGCTCTGTCAATGCTCTCAAACTCATCATCTATGTTTCTCGTCCCGGTGTAGTCATTGGCAAAGGCGGTAGCTCTCTAGAAGTGCTCAAAAAGAAAATTGAAACCGTCATCGCTGATAAAAAAGGCGAAAAAACCAAAATTGACCTAAAAGTAGAAGAAGTTAAAAAACCCGATCTTTCTGCCAAATTAGTTGCCGAGCGCATTGCCGATAGCATTGTCAAACGCTTTCCTCATCGCCGGGCAATTTCCCAGGCTCTGGAAAAATCAACTGTGGCTGGTGCCAAGGGTATCAAGATTCAACTTTCTGGTCGTATCGGCGGCGCCGAAATCGCTCGTACCGAAAAATACTTCCAGGGTTCCATCCCTACTCAGACTCTTCGGGCCGATATTGACTATTTTGAAATGCCTATTCATACCAAATCTGGTTATGTTGGGATTAAAATTTGGATTTACAAGGGAGAACTTTTTTAAGGAAATATACTTATGTTACAACCCAAGAAAAGAAAATACAGAAAATGTTTCCGCGGTAAGAACCGTGGCACCGCCCTTCGCGGCAATACTGTCGCCTTTGGTGACTTTGGCCTCAAAGTTTTAGAGCACGGCTCACTCACTGATCGTGAAATAGAAGCCGCCCGTAAAAAAATTACTTATGCCACCAAAAAAGCTGGTAAATACTGGATCAGAGTCTTCCCTCATCGCCCCATTACCAAAAAACCTGTTGGGGTAAAAATGGGTAGCGGCAAAGGCGACATTCATCATTATGAAGCTCGGGTCAAACCAGGAGCCATCATTTTTGAAGTCTCTGGTGTCGATTTGGCCACCGCCAAAGTCGCTTTCACCAAAGCTGGTCACAAATTATCCGTTAAAACCGTTTTGGTCAGCAAGGAAGCTTAAATTATGAAAAAACAACAATTAGCCGATTTTCGCAGTAAAGACATCGCCGCTATCGAAGCAGAAATTAGCACTTTGTCCACCAAATTGACCAGTGCTTATCTGGCCAAATCTGCTGGTAAACTGCAAAACACTGCTTTGATCAAAAATCTCAAGCGCGATATCGCTCACTTGCGCACTATTGCTGGTGAAAAAGCTCTTACTTTAGAAATAGAAAGCGCCTAATATGAAAACACTTACCGGAAACATTGTTTCTCTAGCCAATAAAAATACGGCCCTGGTAGAGGTAATCAATCGCTTCAAGCATCCTCTTTATCAAAAATACCTGCGCCGCAGTAAAAAATACGCCTGCCATGTTGATTCTGGTCTCGAACTTGCTCTTGGCGATACGGTGACAATCGTTCCTTGTCGTCCTATGAGCAAAACCAAGACTTATCGCGTGGTTGTGCCACAGACAAAAGGAAAATAATTTATGATTCAACTCCGCTCAGTCCTACAAGTCGCCGACAATTCTGGAGCCCGCCGCCTTCGCGTCATCCAGGTCCACGGTGGTTCACGCCGCCGCTTTGGTCACGTTGGCAATATCGTTACCGCTTCGGTCATCAAATCTGACCCCAACGGTACCGTCAAAAAAGGTGAAAAGGTCAAAGCTGTTATCGTTCGCACCCGCAAAGAATTCAAACGCGCCGGCGGCGAAGCTGTTCGCTTTGGCGACAATGCCGCGGTCATTATCACCGCTATGTCCAATCTAGATCCCGTTGGCACCCGTGTTTTTGGTCCGGTTGCCCGCGAAGTAAAAAATAATGGCTTTACCAAATTGCTAATTTAGCCGCGGAGGTACTCTAATATGAAATTCAAAATTAATGATCAAGTAATTATTACCGCTGGTAAAGACAAAGGTAAAAAATCTCAAATTACCAAAGTCTTACCCAAATCAAACAAAGTTGTGGTGGCCGGTGCCAATATTTACGCCAAACACATTCGCAAGTCTCAGGGCAAAGCCGGGGAAATCGTTCACACCGAACGTCCTCTCCATTTGGCCAAAATTGCCATTCTTAATGACAAAGGTCAGCCTGATCGCATTGGTTATCAAATCAAAGATGGTCAAAAAGTCCGCATTTTTAAGAAAACTGGTCAAGTAATCCCAGAAAGTAAGAAATAATATGAACAGACTCAAAAAGCGTTATCAAGAAGAAATCGTCAAAACTCTCCAAAAAGAGCTTGGCGTCAAAAGCAGTTTTCAAGTGCCCCACCTACACAAAGTGGTCATCAATCTTGGTGTCACTGATCCCGCTGAGCCTCGTGCTCGCGCCCAGGCCATGGAAAATATCAAGGCCCAAATTGCCCTGATTACCGGTCAGGCCGCTCAGGTTACCAAAGCCAAAAAGGCTATTTCCAATTTTAAACTTCGTGCCGGTGATCCTTTGGGAGTGATGGTAACTCTGCGTGGCGAGAAAATGTGGGACTTTGTTGACAAGCTTATTGCCATTGTTTTGCCTCGGGTCAAAGATTTCCGCGGTGTCAGTAATACCGCTTTTGACGGTCATGGCAATTATAGTTTGGGTTTAGAAGAGCAAATTATTTTCCCCGAAATCAATTATGATCAAATCGAGAAAATCCGCCCGCTCCAAATCAATTTTATTACCAATAGTACCAATGAGCAGGCCCATCGCCTCCTTGAATTACTTGGTATGCCTTTTAGTAAAGAAGAAAAATAAGAAAACGGAATCAATAATATGGCAAAAATTAGTAAAGTTGCAAAGAATAATAAAATCGCTCGCGAATTAGCGCTTTATAAAAGCTTAGGAGTGCGCCAACCAAACAAGGTTTCCACTCGCTTTCATAATCGCTGTTCCATCACCGGTCGGCCTCACGGCTATATGCGCTACTTTGGTCTCTCTCGGCTTACTTTCCGAGAAATGGCTGCCAAAGGTGAGCTCCCCGGGGTGGTAAAGGCTAGCAAATAAGGAATAAAATTATGACCGATATGATCGCCGATATGCTTACTAGAATTAGAAATGCTTACGCCGCTGGTAAAGACAGCGTTAGTATGCCTTCTTCCAAAGAACGCGCCGCCATTGCTCAGGTAATGTTAGACGCTGGTTATTTGGGCAGTCTAGAAATCACCGAAAATGAAAAAAAACAAAAAACCCTCACTTTAGAGCTTAAATATCTTAATGGCTCACCAGTGATGACCGGAATCAAACGTATTAGCAAACCAGGTGTTCGCACTTATGTTAGCTGTGCCAAAATTCCCCGGGTTCTCCAGGGTTATGGCATCGCCATTTTATCCACTAGCGCCGGAATTATTTCTGGTAGTGAGGCTCGCAAAAAATCACTTGGTGGAGAATTGTTAGCCCAAGTTTGGTAAAAATTATTTAATCTATATAATAGTATCATAGTCAAGAAAGAAAAAAAACTTTATGGCAAAAATTAGTAGCAAACCAATAATCATACCCGCTGGAGTGACAGCGGTGGTAGAAAATGGTTTAATCACAGTCAAGGGCCCCAAAGGCCAATCGGTGATTAACCTTTTGCCAAAAATTTCACTCGAGTTTGGTGACAATGAAGTTGTGGTCAAACGTGCCGATGAAACCAGTCAAGCCAAAGCCTTTATGGGCCTTATCAAAGCTCTGCTGCGCAATGCCTTCATCGGTGTTAGTCAGGGCTATACCAAAACTCTCAAACTTGTTGGCACCGGTTACCGCGTTACCGCCTCTGGCAAAGGTGTTACTCTAGCTGTTGGTTATTCTCACACTGTCGAGATGATGCCCCCAGCAGACATTACTTTTACCGTCGTTGGTCAAGACACTATTCAGGTCACTGGCCACGATAAGCAAGTTGTTGGTCAGGCGGCCGCCAATATTCGTTCCGTACGCCCCCCAGAGCCGTACAAAGGCAAAGGTATCCGCTATGAAGACGAAATTGTCCGCCGCAAACAAGGTAAAGCGGCTTCTAAATAAAAAAGGAAGTTATGCCTACAGTTAAACATAATCTAAACAGTAAACAAAGACGTGCCTTTCGCACTCATCGTAATGTCGTAGCCACCCCTGGGCGGCCAAAATTACTTATCACGCGTAGCAATAAATTCATTTATTTGCAAGTAATCGATCATACCGGCGCCATTTTGGCCGCCACCAGTGACGCCGCTTTGCTCAAAGCCAAAACCATCAAACCCGGCTTGACCAAAACTGCCCGCGCCACCGCTACTGGCCAGGCAATGGCTGCTCTCTTGCAAGACAAAAAAATCAAGGCCCTGGCTATTGATCGCGGACCCAATAAATTCCACGGTCGTATCAAGGCCGCAGTAGAAATCATTAGAGAAAGTGGAGTGGAGGCTTAATATGGCATTCAATAATAATAAAACCGAACCTCGCGATAATCCTTTTGTCGAAAAAGTCGTCAAAGTCTCGCGCGTATCCAAAAAAACCGAAGGTGGTAATCAATTTGGCTTTTCCATTTTGGTTGTCGTTGGTGATAAAAAAGGTCAAGTTGGTGTGGGCCTGGGCAAAGGCAAAGATGTTTTAAACTCTATCAAAAAAGGTGTCAAAAAAGCCAAGAAAAACCTTATTACCGTTCCTATGGATGGTACCACTATTCCTTTTCCCATTACCCTCAAACAAGGCGCTGCTCGGATTATCCTTAAACCCGCCCCCAAGGGGTCTGGTGTTATTGCCGGCGGTCCTATTCGCGCTGTTGTCGAAGCCGCTGGTATTCGCGATCTTAGCGCCAAGATTTTAGGCACCAATAATCAAGCTTCCAATGTTTATGCCACTTTTACCGCTCTTAAACAAATGCAAACCATGGTGGCATTAAAAGGTATCACCCTCAAATCTATTATCGAGGTCGAAGCCGAAGAAGAAGCCAAATTAAAAGCCGAGGCCGAAAAAGAAAAAGCTCATCATCAAGAAGCAGCTGGAAAAAAACCGGTTCCGGCCAAAAAAGCCCCTCAAAAAGTAGCAAAAACCGCCCCCAAAGCAGATAAAGCTTCTCCAAAAGCTGCCGCTGCCCCGGCAAAACCGGCGGTAAAGAAAGCTTAATATGTCTATCTTAAATCAACAAGTCAAAACTACTTTACATACCACCAAACGCGTTGGTCGTGGTCACGGTTCTGGCAAGGGCGGTCATAATTCTGGCCGCGGCAGCAAAGGCGCTGGCGCCCGCAAAAGCGGCAATGTCCCCCTCTGGTTCGAGGGTGGTCAGCTGCCTCTAACCAAACGCTTACCCATGATTCGCGGTAAGTCCCGTTTTGTCAGCTTTAATCGTATTGCCGAAATCAACTTAAATGATTTGGCTCGCTTAGATGCCGATAAAATTACTTTGGAAACGCTCAAGCTTGCCAAACTTACCACTCCCGGTACCCGCCAAGCCAAAATTGTCAACACCGGCAAGCTCGATAAAAAAATCACTGTTTCTGGCCTTCGGGTCAGCGCCGGCGCCAAAAAAGCTATCGAAGCTGCTGGCGGTAAGATTGAAGCCTAAAGCTTAAAAAAACTTAGAACCCAAAACCTAACAATCTCAAACTTTGGCTCATTTGCTCACAAATGAGCCAATTTTGTTGCAAAATCCAATTCTGTCCAAATTGCTTTTCCACAAAACTTTTTTTGTAGTATAATACTTATTGAAGCCCCCTGTCCCCCTAGGGGGTTTCTTTATCTTCAAATTTTATCCCATAATATTTAACCTATTGACAATTGTATAACTTTATGATATACTATAGGTCTTGTTGTCCAGAAAACCTTTTGCCATTAGATTATTTCAATCTATCCGGCGAAAAACTTTTTTCTTGGATAACAGCTTGAGTTTAGAAGTTTTATAAACTTCTTGTTCTATAAAAACTTATTACCTTAATCACTCTGCTATTTTTTCGTTTCCATTTGGACTTGCCGGCCGGGTCACAAGTTTTCACCACTTGCGCCCCACCCGGCAACTCCAATGGTTGCTAATAAAATTTTAGTAAAAGTCGCCGTCGCGCGACTTATAGGAGGAAAAATGAAAAAAGTTGTTGTAAATTGGAGCAGAATGCAATGGACAATAATTGTTGCGCTTGGCGTAATCACAGCGGTAGTGCTAATTAGCACTACAAATGCCAGAAATGTTAGAGGTGAAGCTGATTGGCTTCGGGAAAAAGGCATTGAACTCAGCGATGAGCTCCATGAACAGTTCGCAGACGCAGTCTTCCATGAAGACGGCACATTAACTCTGACTTTCAAGAGCAAAGTCAAGGGCTTGCTTGTTCAAAGCACTCTTTCTCATGGTTTGGTCAGCGTGATGGACCCTATCACGCTCCCCAATCTCGATGGTAGCTTTACCATTCAGGTTGGCACCGGTGAAGAAATCAACTTTACTGGCGACACACTCGTCAGCCAATTTGGTGCTGATTATAATGTCAGCATCAGCGCAGTGTATTAATACTACGCTGAAGTAAGGTAATTTAACTCAAGCCCCAACCGCCAGGTTTCCACCTGGCGGTTTTTCTTTTCCCCTCGCCCCACCCCACTTTCCCTCCACCTCCCCTCATCTTCCCCAGAAAATCCCCCTTTTTATGCTATAATAACCTCTTCTTATGCAGAAAGTTATTAAATTCTTGCAAAAAATCATTGCCTCACCAGAGCTTAAACGCAAAGCCCTTTTTACCCTACTTATTTTCCTAGTCGCTCGCCTCTTGGCTCAAGTCCCTCTCCCTATGCTCGATACCGCCCAGCTCCAACAGCTTTTTGCCGCCGACCAATTCCTTAGCTTCCTTAATATTGTCACTGGTGGCACCCTGGCTACTTTTTCTATTGTTGCCGTCGGCATCTCCCCCTATATTACCGCCTCCATTGTCTTCCAACTCCTTGCCCTAGTCTGGCCCAAATTCAAGGAAATGCAAAAAGACGGCGAAAAAGGCAAAGCCAAGCTCAATCAATACACCCGCCTCCTATCTCTCCCCATCGCCATTCTCCAATCTTTCTCTATTATCTCTATCCTTAGCTTCAATAATCTTATTCCCAATGCCTCCTGGCAAACTATCGCCGTCATGGTTTTCTCCCTTACCGTCGGCTCCTTTATGATGCTTTGGCTGGGCGAGCTTATCACCGCCAAAGGCCTGGGTAATGGCATCTCCATGATTATGCTCCTTGGTATTCTTTCGCAAATTCCTACCGCCACCGCTCAGCTCACCACTTTGGCTCAGACTTCGCAATATTTCCTTATTGCCGCTCTTGTTCTTGGGGTTATCGCTACTGTCGCAGTAGTTGTTTACATCAATCAAGCTGTGCGCCGCGTCCCCATTCACTACGCCTCCCGTATGCAAGGTAACCGCCGTATTGGCGGTCAGGCCACCTTTTTCCCGATCAAACTCAATTCGGTCGGCGTCATGCCCATTATTTTTGCTGTCACCATTATGACCGTCCCCGGCTTCTTAGGGCAATTTCTCGCCGGTCTGCCCGATCCCTTCTGGTCCAATTTTGGCTTTCAGCTCCAAGCCCTCTTCTCCCAGACCAATCCCATCTATATTGTCGTTTATTTCCTCATCGTCTTTGTTCTCTCGTATTTCAGCGCCCTCCTCTTCTTTGATACCCGCGATGTCAGCGAAGAACTCAAAAAGTCGGGCGCCTTTGTCCCTGGCATCCGCCCCGGTCAACAAACTCAAGCCTTTCTCACCCAGGTCATCAAACGCCTCACTTTTGTTGACGGCATCTTCCTGGGCCTGATTGCTATCCTCCCTTTCATCCTCCAAAACCTCACTGGTCTCACCTCGCTCGCTATCGGCGGCACCAGTTTGCTTATTGCTGTCTCTGTCATTTTAGAAGTTAATAAAACTGTTGAAGGAGCTGCGGTCGGTCAAGACTACGATCAGTATCTCTAATCATTTATAGAGAGGAATTTTCCCTATGAAAATTGTTTTAATTGGAATTCAAGGCGCCGGTAAGTCTACCCAAGGCAATCTTATGTCCGAAAAACTCGGTATCCCTTATCTCTCCTCTGGTCACATCTTCCGTAATATGGCCAAGGAAAAAACCCCGGTGGGCCGCATGCTCAAAGAAACCCTCAATGCTGGCCAGCTTATTTCCGATGACTTTACCAATAAAGTTATTGG
>CAYJFT010000002.1:12079-13442 GCA_964369765.1 uncultured Pseudomonadales bacterium
CGCCGATGGCTATATTTTGGATGGTTACCCCCGCACTGTTGTTCAGGCCGAAACCTTCAACGGCGGTGTTGACCAAGTTGTTTTTATCGATGTTAACGACCGTGAGGCTCTCTGGCGCATCAGCGGTCGCGTCAGCGACCGCGAAGACGAAACCCTTGGTGCTATTCGCAAACGCATCGAGCTTTTCAAAGAACTCACCACTCCAGTACTCAACTATTATAAAGAGCAAAACAAACTTATTAGTATTGACGGCGAGCAAACTGTAGAAAAAGTTTTTGCCGACATTACCGATGCTTTGGAAAAATAGTTTTTCTTTTATTTGAAAAATACTCAGCTTTATTACAAAGTCTTCATTTTACAAAATCAGTTAAACTCAATAACCCAGGTTTTACACCCTGGGTTTTTTATTTTGTCCCGATAAATCCAGAAAAAAATAGTATAATACTTGAGACTGGCAAATAAATTATTAGTTTTTTCCAGTTTTTATTTAAATTAATTTTGTTTTAGAAAAATATGAGCAATAATCATTCTCACCATCTCACTCCAGAACAATTAGCCGAAAAAATTGCCTCTATGCGCACCGGGGGCGCCAAGCTCCGCACTATTCGCGATCAACTCCAAGCCGCTTCCACTGTTGGCACCTCTTTTGCCGCTATCGAAGACATGGCCCAAAAACTCATTACCGCCGCTGGCGCTACTCCTAATTTCTCCTTGGTCCCCGGCTACAAATGGGCTATCTGCATCAATAAAAACGAGGGCATTGTTCACGGCATTCCTGATCAAACTCTTATTAATGACGGTGACCTCATCTCTATTGACCTTGGTCTTATCTGGCAAGGCTGGAATTTGGACACCAGTATCAGCTTTATTGCCGGCACCTCCAATCCCGCTTTGGAGCAATTTCTAGAGATTGGTCGGCGCGCGCTCCAGAAAACTATTAATCAGGCTCTGCCTGGTAACACTGTCTACGATCTCTCGCGCGCCACCGAAAAAACCATTCGCAAAGCCGGCGCCGACCCCTCTCATCAACTGGCCGGTCACTATATCGGCCGCCAGCTGCACGAATCTCCCCTTATTCCCAATGTGGCCCAAAAAAGCGATCAAAAGCATTTGCTTAGGGTAGGGGACACCATCGCTTTGGAAGTCATGTACGCCGCCGGCCGCTGCGATCTAGAGCTCGCCCCAGACGGTTGGACTTACCGCACCAAGGACCGCAGTCTCACTGGTCTTTTTGAGCACACTATTTTGGTTACCGAAACCGGCCCAGAAATCCTTACTTAATGCCCCCCCGGGGGGGGGGGGGCGGCCCGCCCCGCGCGCGCCCCCCGCCGCCAGGGCGGGGGAGCGCCGCACCCCCCCCCCC
>CAYJFT010000002.1:13452-23606 GCA_964369765.1 uncultured Pseudomonadales bacterium
TCAGCCTCCAAAAACACCTACCCATTCATTCACTCAGTCAGCCATTTTAGTCCTATTTTTCCCTCCAAATCAAACCAAATTCTCCGTCCCAGATAGAACCTATAACAATTTACCTATTGACAAACACGCACCTTTGTGATATACTACCTATACTTTGTTGCCACTTAGCAATAGTTCTAGATAAATACTCGCTTTCCCAGTCTATAGCACTTGGCGAATTTGCCGCCCAAATTCGCCAAGTGCTCCAGATTGAAACATTACTTTTGCGGCTTTCTTATCACAAGAATCATCGCGAAACCGTTTTGAAACCGAGCAGAGTTTTATCAAAGTAAATTGTTTTACAATTTACTTTTGATCTTTAACAAGCTATATATCTAAAAAACTTCAAAATTTGTGCAAACTATTTATCTCATTTTGTTCTTCAATTTTGCAATTTCTTTTATTCTTACTCATTTACTCCTTACTTCTTTCCATTTTCAATCTCGCCCCGCCCACTCGTTGGTGTTGCCGGCCGGGTCACAAGCTTACAGCGCTTGCGCCCCACCCGGCAACCCCACTTGTTCGCGGCAAGCGTGGTTGACTAAAAAAAGGGCTAGCATAGGGCCCGGAAAGGAGAAAAAACTATGCAAAGTCACAAAAATTCTCTGATCCGGGCCCTATGCGCTTGGTGATAGAGGATAACTTAACGATATAGCCCAAACTTGGGTAAAAAATTTTAAGGAGAAAGAATAATGAAAAATTATAGGGCAGAAATTCAGTCAATTGAAAGCGTTCTCGAGACGCAGGAAGCAGTCTTACGGGGCTTGAACCCCGAGGTAGAAGCAAACCAATTTGTACTAGAAGCCACGATGGACTCAATTGAGAGTCTTAGAGCAAAACTCGCAGAGCTCGAAGCAGCTGAGGCTGCAGAGCTCGAAGCTGATAGAATCAAATCGGAGGCTGAGCTTCAAGAGGCCGAAGATGCCAGAATTAAGCTAGAAGCTGAAAGCGCTGAGCTCGAAGCTCAAGCTGTTCAAAAAGCTGAGGCCCTTAAAAAGGCCAAAGAAGAAGAAGCAGCAAAACGCCAAGCTATTTCTTCAGCAAAAGCTGAAGAAGTAAAACCCATTGAAGAAAAAATAGAAGGAGAAAGAGAAGTGAGCAAACGAAAAAAATTAACCGCTATTGTGGTGGTAGCAGGTGTTACGATAAGCTGCGGCCTTGGCATCGGAATTGCCCTTGGTGGCAACTCGGAAAAGGAAGAGGTAGCAAGTCTACCAACTAAGTCCCCTGTTGCCATTGAAGCACCCGCTGCTGAAGAACCCATTGAGCCCGCTGAACTCGCAGTCCCCGTTGCAGAAGAACCTGCAGCCCCCACTGAGGAAGAACAAGAAGCCCCCGCTGAGGAACCCGCAGAACCCGAAGAGGCATTTGACCGCTTCGACAGCGCAAGTGACTCAGATGTAGCTGGAAGCAGCACAACGCAGACCCCAATTAGTACCGAAAAAATAATGGTTGAAAAAGATGTAGAATCAATCATCTCTGAAAACTTTAGCTTAGAGCTAGAGTTGGTGGAATATGAAGATTTCACTTTCAATTATGTAGAGAGTGGAAACTTCATCGTTAAATTAGGGTCAGAAGCCACAGGAGAAAAAACTCCCGTGGGCGGGATGTTAGAATTCTCATTCAATCTCCAGGAGGGAGAGACTTTTTACCTCTCCTCCGGGGTTTCCACAGTTATCACACCTGACGGTGAGATACACAACCGCACCCTTGGTGAAGAAATAGTCGCAAATGACTATTATCAGTTGCCTGGGGAATATAAAGTGCAGGTCTTGGTGGTCACCACCGAAGCCAGCGGCACATTTGTGGCCGCCGGTTGCAAAATTTTCGATGGTCTACCTCCGTGGCACACCGAGTCAGTTGGCTCATTCCAACGCCCGTTCGATGGGCACTGGGAAGACGATCGCCAAGCGAGTGACGACGGCATGAATAAAAAACTCGTCGTTTCCAGAATAGTCTCCGTCAGCGGCGAGGTCTACAACCTCACCGCCACACCCGGCAAAAACCAGGCTGTTCTCAGCCTGGACGAAGCTTCATAAGTTATATAGCAAAACTCTTAAAACCCTAAGCATTGCGCTTAGGGTTTTTTCTTACAAAAATGCCCCACACCATGACAAAAAATGCCCCACGCCAAGACTACCTCTCCCACGCCAAGACAAAACCCCCACGCCACAACCAGAATTACTCCACATCAATACAAAACCCCCCGCGCCAACACAAAAAAAAATACCCCCCGCCAACGGCGCGGGGCATGATTTTAATTTTTCAGATTGTTATTCTTCCGCAATACCCAAGACATTTTCCAAGGGTAAAAAGCTCACAAGTTCCAAACTCACTACAGCAGTTTCACCTGCCTGCTCTGCTTCAGAAGCTTCTAAATTTTCTGCCTCGTCTACACACACCTCAGCCTGCTCTAATCCGTCAGTAATTATCTGCGCTTCTTCTTGCTCAAAAATAATTTCTATCACAATTGTCACAGCTTCAGTGTCAGAACTCACCAAGGGCACTAAAATTAGTTCCTGCTCGGGGTCTTTTTCATAATTTAAATTACTACTGTGCCAGCCTGACTCCGCCTGCACCGAATTTCCATAGCAATAATTCTCAGAGATTCTTTGGGCAGTCACTGCTCCTAATTGATCAAAATCAACGTCTTCTGGGCTCAAATCTACTAGTTGTGAATTAATTACTTTACCAGTTTGATCCAATTCCCAAACCTTCACCTTGTATCCAGGGTCACCGGCGATATTAAGTGCCAGCTGCATTCCCGGAATATCGCCATACTCACCCAAAGCCTGTTGCCACTGAGTATTTGTAGCACTGGGATTTGCGGTTATAGCAAAAAAAACTCTTTGTCCCGCTGTATCCGCTGTAATTTCCCAAGCATCTCCAGCGCTATTACTATGAACAAAAGCCTTGCTAGTCCCCAAAATCTGAGTCAAGTGGGTAGTAGCCAATCCTGAACTACTCCAATCAATTAAATCAATCAATGCCGTAGCCGAGATTTCCTTTGTAGCAATAGTATTACTCTGACCTTTAGCTAAATTCATTAATTCACTCAAATCAAACAATCCTTCTTCAAGGTCATTTACTTCCAGCTTTTCCGTTTCATCTTCACTCTTTGCCTTAACTGTTGGTTGCATATCCTCTTCTTGCATAAGCACATCTTCTTGCTTAAGTACAACTTGTTTATTAAGTACAACTTGTTTATAAAGCGAGTCAAGAGTGCTAACCGTAGCAACGTCAGGTTCTTCTTGATCCCAAGATTGAGAAGGTGGTAATTGAGTTGTTACAGCAACTTGCTGCGGCTGAGGAATAAAATGTAAGCCAATGCTTACCACCGCAATGGTGGCAATAATCAGAATCATGATTATAGCGGTATTCATCCGCCGGAAATAGTCTCTTTCAAGCATTATAGTCCTTTTTTCTTCGGGCGAGAGCGTTGCAGAGAAGTTTTCTTTTGAGTGCTGTTTGAGTTTTTTTTTGTCTATTTTCATCATAGACCTCCTTGAAATTTATATTTATATCTAAAAGCTGCTTGGCTTATATGCCGCAAACTAAAATAGGGGAGAGAAAAAAAATAACAAATCTTTTTAAAGAGCGGGGTGAAAAATTACCACTTGGGTAATTTTTCACCCTATGTACTCTTGCCAAGACTACAGTCTACGCCTAGACACTAGAAAATAAGTGAATGGCAAAGACAAAAAATAATCTCGAGCGCGGACCCAACTGCTACAATTGGGTCCGCGCTAGAGACCTAATACAAACAATTATACCAGATAAAGTCTAATTTGTCAATAATTAGAAACTATGGGACTGGCAAAAGATCATTTGTAGTATCTCTGGTAGCTAGCAATGAAATTAGAGTTATGATATAATTTCCTAATGACTCAAATAACCCGCTTAATTTCCAGAAAGCTCCCCAGGCATTGGTATAACTATTTTTTTCCTTTGCTTTTAATTCTTATCACTACTTTAATTTGCCTATTAAATTACTCAGCCAACACCTGGTTAATTGGTTGGGACACTTTATTACCAGAACTCAATTATTCTAGTCAGCTAGAAAATGTTATTTATGGCTCCTGGAGACAAGATCAAGGCCTGGGGACAATCGCCGCCCATTCTCATATGTCAGAGCTGCCAAGAATCATTTTTCTTTGGTTTGCGGATTTAATCTTTCCTAGTAATATGGTTCGCTATCTATATATCTTTACTTGTTTTATTTTGGGCCCCTTGGGCGTCTATTTTTTTCTCAAAAAAGCCGTTTTTACCAAAAAATACAATTTAATTTGTGCCTGTACTGCTTTTCTGGGTGCTTTATTTTACATTTTTAACCTAGGTACCTTGCAGCATTTCTATGTTGTCTTCGAAATGTTTGTAGTCCAATACGCTGCTCTGGGCTGGCTTTTCCTTTATGCTACCAAATGTTTTTATCAGGCAAAATTTCGCAATTTTGCCTGGCTTTTCCTAATTTCTTTCCTTAGTTCCAGCATGGCCTATGCCTCCCAGCTTTGGGTTGCCTACGCCCTTGGTCTCATCTTATATCTAGTCGTTTTATTTCTCAAGGAAAAAAATAAACTCTTGGCTTTTAAAAAAATCTGCCTCATTGGCTTTCTCACTTTTGCTGCCAACGCTTACTGGCTTTTGCCCACCTGTTATTTTCTCTTTTCCGGAGCCTCTCAGGTACCTATGGATTCTTTGATCAATGAAACCTTTTCCAAAGAATCATTCTTATATAATCAGGCTTTTGCTGGTTTTAGCGACACTATTAGTCTAAAAAACTTCCTTTTTGATTGGCAAAAATATAATTTTGAGTCAGGACAATTTGAAGACTTGCTTTTAATCTGGAAAAACCATCTTAGTTTTTTTCTATGGCAAATTTTCCCTTTTATTCTTGCCCTTATTGCTGGCTTGGGTATTATCTTTGCCTTTTTTCAGAAAAAAATTGTTGTTTTAGGCATTGGTTTGGTTTGCATCATGTCTTTATTTGTCATTATGAATTCCAGTCCAGCATTTAATTGGCTTTTTGAGTTCCTCCGCGAAAACATCTCAGTTTTAAAAGAAGGTCTCCGGACACCTTGGACTAAATTTTCTTTACTATTAATGTTTGCCCTGGCTGTCTTTTTTGCTTATGCCTGCCATAATTTATTCACTCTATTTTTATCAAAACAAAAAACCCGCTTCACCCTTCTTACCACTTTTTTCTTTAGCTTACTCTTTATTGGTTACTGCTGGCCTTTTTTCTCTGGTGAACTGATTAATTCCAAATTAAAAGTCCAAATCCCCTCAGAATATTTTGAATTTTGGTCTTGGGCCCAGCAAAAACCCGCTAGTGCCCGCATGGCTCTTTTGCCAGCTCCCACCTATAGTGCTTGGGAATATTATCAATGGGGTTATGAGGGCGCCGGATTTTTGTGGTTTGGCATGCCACAGCCACTCTTGACTCGTGATTTTGATCGCTGGGGCGCCACCAATGAAACATTTTACCGACAAATCAGTACTAGCATTGATGATTTAAATCTCAATAGTTTTGCTCAAACTATAGAAAAATATCAAGTTTCTTATCTTATTATTGATGAATCTATGTTTAGACCAGATAGTAGTTATTATGTAGGTCAGGCAGAAATCAATAACATCAGAGAATTTATCTATCAATTAGGTTATCTTAGGGTTTTTAGCAGTGGCACTTTGGAAGTCTTTGAGACTCCATTTCAGTCTACTACCGGTTTTCTAGATGTACCAGAGACATTTGAACCCGTCCAAAGTACAAATTTATATACTCGCCTTGATCCAGTTTATAAAAATTCCAGTTCAAATTGGCAAAGCAATGATTCAACTTGGCTCAGCCGCTCCACTCTTTATCCATTTTCTAATTTTAGTCAAGACGAAGTCAATAATATTAATGTTTTAGATGCTAGCAATCTACTAATTTCTAGCAACATTAGCGCCGATAAAAATACTATTTATCAGTTAATTATGCCAAAAACAACCATTGAAAATAATTATTTAGCCAAAACAGAGCTTTATTATGACGGTCAAACTGTAAAAATTAACTTTTTACCCAGTTACGAATTACTTCTTGATAAGCAATTAGTGACACCAAAAGAAAAATTGCCTCCCTTAACCATTGATCTTAGTGAGCAAAATTATCAATCAATTATCGTTGACTTTGGTGGTAGAGAAATTTCTTTAAATGCAAATGAAAAAAAAGAAACTTTCGTTCTTTTACCCATTGGCCAATCAATTATGGGCAGAGTCTTTTCTCAAAGCCAAATTGCTTATGACAATGATACAAAATATGTCAATTCCAGCCAGGTCATAGATTTTGAACAAGTAGTTAATAATTGGTATGAAATTATTTTGCCAGAAGAAAGAACAGTTGCTGATATTTCTAATATTGAAGTTTTGCTTAAACCTGTGGCAAATACTATTTCTCTGGCCTCTACTTTTTCCAATCAAGCCAATAATTGTTCCGCTCAACCTCCTCAATTTGAGTCTGTAATTATCAATGATGATTATATTTCAATGGAAACAATTGCTGGCACCACTTGTTTTCAAACGATTTTGCCTGATTTTTCCCATTATCTAGGCTATATTATGGGCTTTTCTGAGCAAAATATCAATGGCCGCCCTCTTAAATTTAATGTGTATAATCATCAGCAGCGCCAAATCGATTTTACCAAGATTGTACCAGAACAAACAGGTCCACCTGCCAATATTAATTATGTTATCCTACCCTGGCACACCACCAACAATGCTGGCTATAGTCTTGATTGGCAAAACCAAAGTGTTGTAAAAGAAGAAGCTATTAATCAAATTTCTGATAATTTTAACATTTATGCCTTTGATTTATTTGCCATTCTTGATATTTATTTAAAACCGGTGGTTAATAATATCAATTTAAACAGTTTGGAATTAGAGAATATAAAAAATAGCCATACTCAGTATCAAGCAAATATAAAAAATAACGCCAATACAGATGGCTTATTAGTTCTAGGTCAAAGTTATGAATCTGGTTGGCAAGCAAAATTAAATGGACAAAAATTAACCAAGGGAATTTATAATGGTTGGGCCAACTCATGGATAATCCCCCCAAATTCTACTGGCAAAATTACCATTTACTACTGGCCCCAAAATCTCCAATGGTGGGGATTTGGAATTTTAATTCTTACAATTATAGGCGGAATAATTTATAAATTTTGGCTCCAGCATACTGATTCTTAATCTGAGCCCTAATTATAAAAGTATCTTTTACTGCTTTTAAAATTACTTTTAAATTATTTCCTGTTGCTTCTCCAGATAAACGGCTGTAATGGCGTACTCCAACTTGGGTAAATGCAAAATCCTTTTTGTATGCCTTTAATAACAACTCTGTAGAAATCATTGCTCCATCAGAAATCAAGGGTTGAATTTGCACCAACACCTTTTTATTAATAAGTTTAAAAGCACAATCAATATCTTTGATTTGTGCTGGGAATGATAACCAAAATCTATTCCATAATTTTAGCAAATTTGCCACAAATTTTCTTTTGTTTCCTTCTGCTCTATTTAATCTATAGCCCAAAACCAATTCATACTTGTCAGTTTTTTTTACCAATTTAGTCAATTCGCTCATATTAAATTGTAAATCACTATCAGTGAAAAAAACCCAATCAAACTTGGCTTCTTTAAAACCTCTTTTCAAAGCTCCTCCATATCCCGTATTTCTTTGATTTACCACTCTAATAGTTTTGTCAACACTAGCCATGTCTTTGGCAATCTGCAAAGTGGCGTCTTTACTACCATCATTAATAATGATAATTTCATATTTTTTGGCTACTATCCTCAAGGCTTTTTTTAACTGGCGCACAGCTTCTCTAATATTTGTTGCTTCATTGTAAGCAGGCAAAAACGCAGATAAACTCTCCAACTTTTTGATATTAACAATATTATTTTGTTTCATATGTTGGTGATTATATCATAAGATTATAGGATTGTCAAGCCCAAAAATAAGCAACTCGCATAGCTGTTTCTCTAAGCCACCAACAAATTTTTAATCTCAACCAACTTTAACTTTGGCCACCTGCAAAACTTGCTCTCCCAGGCTATATCCTGGGGTCAAGACTTCTTGAACTATTTCCCCCTCGCCCAATTTCTCTACCGCCTCCATTGTTTTGGGGTCAAATTTTTCCCCCATAGGCTTAATCTCTTTTAGGCCCTGTTCACCCAAAACTTGCCAAAACTGTTCAATTACCATATTTAGACCTTGGTCATCCAGGCTTTTGGCTGCAAAAGCCAGATTTCTTAGTGGTTCTAGCAAGCTGGCAAAAATCATCATCCGCGCCACCTGGGCCATTTTACTCTGATCTTCTTTTTGCCGCCGCACCAAATTTTGATAATCAGCCAGAGCCCGACTGGCTTGCTCCTGAAACTTCACTGCCTCTAATTGCCATTTCTCCATCTCGTTTGGCTCTGTCATCACTTCTACCTCTGTTTCATTTGACGCCTCCGCAGCTTCCATCTCTACTTCAGCTTTCCCTTCACTGATCATTCCTGCCTCAGCTTGCATTTTTTCTACTTTTTCTTCTTTTAATTCTTTTTTTGTCATTTTTTTATTCATTCTAATATTCTACACCATGTTTTCAATAACTTGTTTTATATATCGCATCATCGGAATCACATATGGATAGTCAAAGCGGCTAGAACCAATCACTCCAAATTGGATTTCGTCCTCACCTACTTTGGTTTTGGTAAAGACAATACTAATTGGTTCTAAGTCACGATTGCCTAGTTCTTGACCATAAACCACCTGCACCGGGTTTTCGCTACTACCAAATTTAAAAATTTCTTGCAAAACCGGCACTTCTTCTATTAAGGTCAAAACCTGTCTGGTTAGGGTAATATTAAAAAATTCTGGCATATGTAGTAAATTGGCATAACCAGCATGAAAAATTTTCTCTCCGTTAATCACCACAAAACCCAGGGACTGAGTTTGACTGGCTAGGGACCGGGCAATTGCCCAGGCTAATTCGTCTTGATCTTTGCGGCTGAGCCAAATTTTTTCTTTGACTCCCACTTCATCGGCTACAGTCAGGCTTTTTTCCTTCATCAGCTCATTAACATATAGCTTTAGGGCCACACTAGTTGGCAGTCGGCCAGCACTAGAGTGGTCTTTGGTTAAATAGCCCTGTTTTTCCAAAAGAACCATTTCATTGCGAATTGTAGCCGGCGAAACCCCCAAATTGTGTTTTTTATCCAGAGTTTCCGAGCCAACTGGTTTGGCATCGTCAATAAACTCTTCTACAATTAGTTTTAATATTTGAATTTGTCTAGCAGTTAGTCCAATCATAATCACATCCTTCAAGTAGCAATTATATAATAGGACTGCTAATTTGTCAATCAAAAGGCCATGATTTTTTATCTGCGTGTTTTGCTTTAAAAATTACGACTAAAACTATATTCATGTCAAACATAAATATTCAAAACCATTCAATTTCAGAGCTTCAGGCAATTGCCAAGCAAATTCGCCAGGAATTAATCCAGGTTTGCCAGCAAAATGGCGGACATTTGGGCGGCAATTTGGGTGTGGTAGAGCTTACTTTGGCACTCCATAGCGTCTTTACTCCCCCGGCCCACAAGCTTATTTTTGATGTTGGTCATCAATGCTATACTCATAAATACTTAACTCCTCGTCGGGCAGAATTTACCAGCTTGCGCCAAAAGAATGGCCTTAGTGGTTTTATGAATCCAGGGGAATCCACTGCCGACCCTTGTATCACTGGTCATGCCGGCAACTCTCTTTCTCTAGCTCTGGGTTTGAGTTATGGCCTTTGTCCTGGTCACTGGGCTATTGCTATCATCGGTGACGGCTCTCTGCTTAATGGTCAGGCAGTAGAAGCTCTTAATCATCTGGCTACTACAAAGCAAAATATTTTAATTATTGTCAATGACAATCAGTATTCTATAGACCCTTGTGTGGGTCAAATTGCCCAAAAAAACCGCTATGAGCAATTTTTTCAAGCTTTTGATTTACCTTTTACAAAAATCCAAGATGGTCATGATTTAAAAGAGCTCTTGGCTGTTTTTCACTATATTAAAAAGCAAGCTGGTCCCAGAGTTGTGTATGTCCCTACCAAAAA
>CAYJFT010000002.1:23673-24393 GCA_964369765.1 uncultured Pseudomonadales bacterium
GCACCAACTTTAATCCCACCCACCCACCCCTCACTTCTGGCGCCGCAACTCCCCTTACTCCTGTTGCCCCCCCTACTCCCGCTACTTCACTGGGTCGCTTTCTCCTTCAACTTGCCAAGCAAGACCATAAAATCTCCTTGATTACTGCCGCCATGACTCAGGGTGGCGGTTTTCAGGAATTTGCCCAAGCCTATCCCCAGCGCTTTTATGATGTTGGCATTGCCGAAGAACATGCAGTTTCTTTGGCCGCAGGCCTGGCCTTGGCCGGCCAGCGGCCATTTTGCCACCTTTATGCCACCTTTTTCCAGCGCGCTTATGGCCAGCTTTTCCACGATATTATCCTCAATCACGCCCCAGTAACTTTTTTGGTTGACCGCACTGGCCTAGTTGGTCAAGACGGCTGCACTCACCAAGGCACCCACGCCCTTTCTTTTTTGGGCCAATTTCCTCTCTTGCAAATTTATCAACCTGCCACCCCTGCCCAGCTCCAAGCTTCTGTGCGCGCTTGCTTGCGCCAAAACTTGCCTAGCGCTATCTTATACCCCAAAAGCTTTACTATTCCTGCTCCTAATAACTCCTTATCCACCTCTTCCTGTTCTACGCTCACCCCCGCCCCCCCCCCGGCGGCCGGCGCCCGCCGGGGGGGGCCTGGCCCCGTGGCGGCCCCCGAGCGCCCGCCCGCGCCCGCCCCGCGCCCGCGCCGAGGAAAGCCCCGCCAAC
>CAYJFT010000002.1:24403-27047 GCA_964369765.1 uncultured Pseudomonadales bacterium
AACCTGCTCAATCACTTCTCTTACTGCCAGCTTGGCTCCACAGCAGCTCCGCCAGGCTCCACCCACCCACCCTCTGATTATTTCTACCGGCAATCTAAGTAATACTATTGCCAGTCTACCCATTTCCCTGTCTTTTACTCATTATCATCTGACCAAAATCAAGCCTTTGCCACAAAAATTTTTGCTGCAGCTTTTTAGCTCATATAAAAAAATTATTATTGTCCAAGAAAGTCAGTATTTGGGCGGCTGCGGTCAGACTATCGCCGCTTTGCTTGCTAGCGCCAATCTGCCGCAGCCGCCCCAGCTCACTCTGCTTCACACTCCAGACTTCCCCCTGCCTCATGCTACTATTAATCAGCAATTACGTATCGCTCATTTAGATAAAAAAAGTTTGGAAAAAATTATTCGTTCGCAGACCTCAGCGGTCTGCGAGTAATAAATACTAATATGTAGTATTTTTACCATACTTTGCTATACTTGTCAAGCACCAATTCCCTAGTTATTCACTTTCCCCAGTAAAAAGTTGCTTCTATTTAATCCACAAAAAACAATCATAAGCTATCATAATATATCATCTTATCTATATTTTATTTAACCAAGTAGAAAGGTTCAATGAAAACAAGTGTGGATTTCTTGTTTTTTTTGCGCACGCAGAACACTCTTTTGGAGACAACTTGTCGCGAGTATAATCATCTTGCACATTTTTTGCGTCCGGCCCTAAACTCTGAAAGTTCTTTTCGTCGTTTTTGTTTAGAAAAAAAACTCTCTGGCACTTAGCCAGAAACTCTTAATAAATATCGCAAAGTTGCCCGCTGGTGGTGTTTGTACAAGAAAAAAACCTGGTATAAAAACATCAAAAAATTCCCCGCTCCAGCCCGCCATCGTCCCACTCTCACCATTGATGAGCTACAATTTTTTACCAATTTAAATACTCATCCTGTTTTTGATGCCTTTTGGCTTTTACATGCTTACTCAGGCACCAGGCCTTCAGAAGTAGCAAATTTGCAAAAAACTGATATAAATCTAGCCGAAGGTTTTTTTCTCCCCCAAAAAACCAAAACCAATGACAATCAACCAATTGTCATCTTGCCTTGGGTGGTCAAAAAGCTTCAAGCCTTTTTCTCTCATCAATCCGGCCCCTATCTTTTTTCTTTTTGCGCCGGACAAAAACCCTTATCGCTCCGCTCTATTCAAAAAGACTGCCGCCGCCGCCTCAAAATTATGGCCTGCCCCAAAAAAATTACCCCTCATAGTTTTCGCCACACTTATGCCACAATTGGTATTGTCAGTGGTCAAGTACCGGTTCAGTATATGCAGCGGCTTTTACGCCATTCCCGAATTACTACCACTATGCATTATCTGGATAAATCAATTGATTTTGCTTATCAGGCTGCTTTGGCACACCCTTTTTCTTCTTTTGATAACCGTCCGCATAGCCAGCTTGTATCAAAGTCTTTCTAATTCTAGCTATTTTCTGATAAACTTCTTGCTTACTCACCCCCAACTTTTTGGCGATTTCTTCTGGGCCATACCCTTGTTCTAGTAAAACCGCCGTTTTTTTCTGGGCACTTGTGAGTATTTGCAAAATATCCAAAGATTCTAATTCTCCCCAAGCGCGTCTGCTTTCAAAACCTTTGTCATTGGGCAGCATTTCCAAAAAGCTTTCATAATCATCTGCATCTATAAGCTCGGAAAAGGCTTTACCCTCTACCAAAACTTTAATCATTGCTAGCTCACTTTTGGCAATAAATTTACTATCATGTGCCCACAAAATATATTTTTGCCGTAGTTTTTGCCAAATCTGCTCCACCTCTTCTATTTTTAATAGCATAATCTTGGCAATCTGTTTACAACTATAATGACGCCGCAAAAGCCCTAGTACCCGATACTCATCTTTTTCCAAAAAAATATATGGACAACCCCCAATCACCTCGCAATAATAAGCTTGTTCAATTAATAATAATTCTTTTTTCAGCTCTAGTAAAAAATTGGCGTTTACAAAGGGCAAAATCTCACATTCCTGATTTTTTTGCCGCCAAATTAGCCTATTGTCTGTAGTTCTAAATAACATTTGCCCCGATTTTAGCACTATTGGCACTTAATTGCAAGTATTGCTAAATATATAAAATTTACCACTTTTTCTCTAAAATATCCATATGATTAATGCTTTGACTCAGACAATTACCCAGTTGCTTCAGCCAGTGTTCACTGACAACGGTTTTTCTTTTCAAGCCGGTAACCCGGACCTGGGTACTTATACTCAGCCCACTTGGGTACTCTCACTCTCACAGCTACAAAGCAGCTATCAAGACGTAGCCCGCAATCAACATGCCCTAATTTTCCAACTCACCTATTTTAATCCCCAGGCCGATGCTGCCACTTGGGAAACTAAGCTTCAAACTGGTTTGGCCCTGATTTTAACCACTTTGGAACCAGCCGATTTTGGTCCAGGAATTTCTTGGTCTGCCTCAGTTCTTAGCGCCCAGACAGTCAGTGAATATTCCCCCATCCAAAAAATCCCCGCCAGCAAAATCAAACTTAATTTCTTAGTCAGTAATCAGGTCCGCTAATATGTGGGGGGGGCCCCCCCCCCCCCAACACCCAAAAAAAAACAAGGGGGGGGTGGGCGTCGTTGTTTTGTACG
>CAYJFT010000002.1:27057-35655 GCA_964369765.1 uncultured Pseudomonadales bacterium
TAATCAGGTCCGCTAATATGTCCCACCCACCCACCCCTCTTTACCACTATCGCTATCTGGGTGCTTATCCGCTAGTTTTTCGCTCGCCCTGTGGTAGTTTTTCCACTCTACTTCACCATGGTGAGCAATTTCAACTTGCTCAAGTCATTGTTCATCCACTTATTCAATTAATCAGTACAGAAAGGATTGAAAATGAGTAAGCATTTTAGTTTTGCCCCAGAAAGCAGTTTTGCTAGTCCCACTTTGCCCACCAAAGGTCTTCCAATACGCGCCAGCGATGGCATGAAAACCAATCTTGATCTAAAGGGTCAGGAAATTTTTGATGGTTCACTGGCCGCTTATAGCGATTATTATCCGGGCTTGGCCGTCCACGAAGGAGAAATTGAAACCGATTTGGATTCCAAAACTGCTGGCTATTTTTTCAAAAGTCTCTGTGGCACCCTCACTACTACCCCGGTGAGCGGCGAAAGCAATATTTTTAAGCATCAATTTTTACCCACCGGCAATCTCTCTTCTTTTACTATTGAGCAATATAATAGTAATTTCCCAGTCCGCTACAATGGTGTTTTGGTCAATACTCTCAAAATTGCCGCAGCAGAAGGAGAAACCGTGATTGCAACTTACGGCCTTTTGGCTCAATCCGCTCAAACCGAAATTGATCAGCCAGCCACTGTTGCTTATGACCTAGGTCATTCTTTTAATCACACCGATATTGCTGCTGGCATTAGTATTGATGGTAATGCCCTCCCTCTCACTTCTTCTGTAGAAATAGAATTTATTTCTAATAAACTGCCTCAGTATGGCCTGGGCAATGCCAATCCTCAGAGTTTTGCCGCTGGTCGCTACGAGGTCAAAGGTAAATTTGCCCTTTATCTCAACGACAGTCAACAAATTAGTTTTTATCAACAATATTTAAGTAAGGCCGCCAAGTCTATCTCGCTGACCTTTAATGGTCAAGATCTAGCTGGGGTCAATCAAAGCCAGGAAACTTTGACTATTTCTTTGCCCAAAGCCTATTTTAGTGCCCTCCTTAATCCCATCAATGCCGAAGCCGCCCGCCTAGAAGTAGAGTTTGTGGCTACTTTGGACCCTGTCACTCAAAAACTTTTTGACCTCACTCTTATCAATAATCAAGTTAGTTACGAAAGCTAGACTATGATTCTTCAAATCGGTGATGGCGAAGTGGAATTGCAAGACTGGGTTTCTATGCGCCTCAAGCAAAGTTTACAGCAAGTTTATCTCTCTGATCAAAACTTGACTGCTAATCAGCCTCTGACAATTAAGTCGGTTAGCGCTACCGCTTTGCTAGAGGCGCAAAATCTGGCTCTACAGGGTTTAATCAAGAAAATTACTCTAGCTGGACAAGCTTTTACTCAGCCCACAGAGATTTTAGAGAAAATTTTGGATTTACCCGCCCCAGAGGCAGAAAAAATTTACCAAGCGGTTAATCAAATTCTCACTCAGTCAGGAAAAGATCTCCCAAAAGTCTAGAAGAGCCACTTTATCGCTTTTTGCGCGCCGAAAGTGGCTCACCCCTTCCCCCTATTCTAGAGACAGCCTATTTATGCGATCTTTTGGGACTTAGTTATACTCAGCTGGCCCAACAACCAGAATCTTGGGTCAAAGCCATGCTATTTTATTATCGTTTAAAAAATAAAGTTACCGCTGATTTACAACCTAAGCCAGCTTCTAGACAAAAATGGAGAGCCTAAGGTGGATTTACAAAGGCTCCCCATTTTTGTCCAAGGCCTTATGAGCTGCCAGCATCATGCCTCAATTAAGTATTATCAGGGCAAAAAGTCTTTTTTTCCCATTAAAAAGACTCACATTTTTGCTGGGGAAAGTGTATACTCCCTCAACAAACTCTCCCAGGCTAAAACTTTCCCCCCACTCAATTAAAAATTACTTTTTATCAGAAAAAAACTCAAAATTGCTAAAATTTAAACTAAATTTTCGTTGATTTAAGTTGATTATGCAATTAAAATGATGTTCTCAAAAATGATAATTTGTGAGCTTAACACATAGCAGGACAACCAAATAAACATTAATTTACAAACTATCATTTGGCATTTATTCATCAGGCCATGATAAGAAGTCATACAAGAAGCCATCCGCAGCCAAAAACTACTTCGATGTCTCACCAGGGTCGCTTTGGAACATAAATATTTTTCTTTGAGAATTTTATCTGGCAAATGATAATAATAAGAATCTATCACTATCTCTATTTCTTCTTTGGGAAATTGCATTTGCTCATACAACCACATTAATTGCCCCGGTGTGATCCGGCGATCAAAGCTTTTTCTAATTTGTTTTTGTGCTGTTTGCATCTTTTCTCTCAGTAATAAATCCATTTATCATTTTATCACAAAAAATGGCAAAAAAAGCCCAATATATAAAAACTGCCCCTCAAATTGCGAAAATAGCCATAATAGATAAGGATAATATGAGTACAGAAGAAATAGACAAATCAGAGTTTGAGAGGACCTATATCAACTCGAACGGCTTACCTATGGTTGAAAAATTAGAAACCATTTCTAAAGTCATTAGCATTGATGGCACCCCCGCCTATTACACTTTTAATGTTCTAGATTCTGCTGTTACCCGTTTTAATAATAATTTGCTGTTAGCCCAAGAATTAGTTGACAGCATTGATTTAACTCGCCCTTTTCATGAGTTCACTCAGGCTATTGGCGATGAAGTCCTTGTTCAAGCTCGCCATGAATTTTTGGCTTTCTTAAAAACCGATTTCCCCGAGGCCGTCACCGCTTCCATTCCCTATTTTGAACAATTAAATACTCTCTGTACTGATCTTAATACCAATTTACAAAACCTTTTCATGGGCTTTTCTCAGGCTATGGGAGAGGTAGTGATTGCTTTTTCAGAAACTTTCCCCGTCATCGTAGAAGTTTTGCAGGCTATGTGGGATGGTTTTTATAATATCAATCAAATTGGCCTTAATATGATGACCGGTCAGTATAGCTATTTGTTTCAGGTGATGAAAGATCTTTTTACTAAATTTACCGGCATTTCCACTGTAGATTGGCAATCTTTTTGGGACGGCGTAGTCAAATTAGCTGTCAATGCTGCTCAGATTATTGTCAATGAAGTTTTTGCCTTGGTTAATTCAGTGATTGAGCAATTAAATTTTCTTTTGGGGGCCATCAATAGCGTGGCTGGCAAACTTGGTTTTGATTTAAATCTGAATATTCCCACTCTAGATAATAATCATTTTGTGGCCAATACTGGTCTTTCCTTGGTCAATGATGGCGAAAGCTTGCTTAGTCAAAAAATTACCGAAGCCGGCCAGGCAGTGCAGAATTATTACAATACTAATTTTGTAGTCAATAATAATGGTAATAAAGAGGTTTTGTATAGAGACATTATGGACAGAGTCAATACCATGATGTTTGGTCAGCCAATTTAATCTAATTATAGGCAAAAGGATAATATTTTATGATTAAAAACATCATTATCAACGGCACCAGCATTAATATTCCCGGGATACGGACCATTTCTGCCCTCAGTGGCGGTTCTAGTCCAGGAATAGAGGTAGATAGTTATGCTTTGGGTGGCGGTGAGGGTGTCGCTTTGACCAAAACTGCTTATTTAAATTTAGTAGTGAGTTTTAGCGTCACCCTCACCGCCACTGATCAAGCTCAGTTGGTTCAACAAAAACAGCAACTTTTAACTCTTCTTAGTGTTGACCCTACTTCCTCCAATCTTCATCAATTTACTTTTGTCCTAATCAATGATCAGCATTTAACTGCTCAAGGAGTTGTCACCGATATCGACCAAAAATTTGCCGCTGGCGAACTTTATCATTTAACTCTTAATATTCGTCTCCAAACTGCCCGCGCTTATTTAGCCGGTTCTAGCCAAACCGTTTCCCTGGGTGTAGCCGATTTAGGCGGCATGCAAATTCCCATGAGCATTCCCATGGCTATGAACATCTCTGCAAGCGACCAGCTCTATTCACAATTAAATAATCTAGGCAATGCTTACAGTCATTTGACCGCCACCATCACCGGGCCTTGCCAAGGTTTTATTTTACTTAATCAGACTAGACAGTTGCGTCTGCAAGCTGATTTAGAGCTGGTCGAAAACGATGTTTTGGTCTTGGATTTTTATCAGCATACTGCCATTTTAAATCAGAATCAAAATGTTTTGCACACTATCAGTGGTAATTGGTGGAGTATTGCTCCCGGGCTTAATTCAGTTCTTTTTGCCGCTAATCAAGCCACTCCTTTAACCCAAGCCCAGTTAGAGTTTTCTTCGGCTTATTTAGGCATTTAATTATCGGGAAAGTTATAAATGTTCCAAGCTTATCTCTCTGATCAACAAGCCAGTCAAAAATGGTGGTTACCCTTTACCAGTTTTACCTATACCAAAAGTCTCAATAAAGGTAGCACCGGCAGCCTTAGTATCCCCTACTTACTTTTGCGCCAAGCTGCTTATAATAATTCTATGACTGTGCGCCAATTACTTTTTGACAATTTACGCCGCCTGGAAATCCAAGATGAAAATAGTGAAACACCTTTTTTCTCTGGTTACCTAAGTAAAGCCGATTTAAGCGGTCAGGGCAATCAGGATTTAGATGTTACGCTTAGTTTTGCCGATGCCAGTTTACTCCTAGACAAAAGACTTACTGGTCAGGCGCAAAATTATCAGGATGTTAATATAATGACCATTGCCAGCAGCTTAATTGAAACAGCGCAAGCCGAGGGTGACCTCGGCTTGCGCCTGGGTAGAGTTGACACTGCCCCCCTTACCCTCACCAGACAGTTTTCTCATGCCAAAGTCCTAGATAGTTTAATTGGCCTTAGTACTGCCAAAATTGCCAATGGTCTGGAATGGCAAATTGATGCTCACAATCAACTCAATCTAGCTTATCCCACCTTGGGCAGCAGCAAACCCCAACTTATCTTTGATGATCACAATATTTTATCTTTTAGCAGTCAACTCAATCTCACTGGCAATTTAATTAATCAGGTCAAAATCAAAGGTGGTGGCGATTTACCTATTCAAACTTATGCCAATGATGCTGCTCAAATTGCTTGGGGCCGCCAAGAAAGCTATTTAAGTGCCACCGATTACACCGATCTTGCCAGTTTGGAGCAAAGAGCAGCGCAATATCTTTTGGAAAATTCCCTTCCTTTGGCCAATCAGCAAATCAGCTTGGAGGTTTTGGGCGAATCTCCATCCTGGCAAGACTATGATTTAGGCGATCAGGTCTGTTTGCAGCTACCATCCCTAGATCTTAATCAGCTTTTGCGCCTGATTAAAATTGTCTATACCTACAAACAAGGCACCCTCAAGCTCAATCTGACTCTAGCCTTGCAAAATCAGCCTAATAGTTTTGGTCAGGCTTATCACGACTTACTCTCTCGCTTAACCAGATTAGAAAATCAGTAAAAAATAATAGAAAGTCACTTATGTCAATATATACTTTGCGCACCGGTGTTAGCAATCATCCAGAAAAAACTGTTTTGGCTCACCTGACCGATATGGTTCGCTCTGGCGGCGTCCTTTCTCTTAATGATAATGATTTTGCCGTTGCCCAAAGCAATCCCCCTGGTTTGCAAGTCTTAATCCAACCTGGCCGAGCCTATTTAAAAGCTGCTAGCAGTAATGCCTATCCGGTTATTGCCGATAGCAGTCAAACTCTCTCTCTTAGCGAAAACTCCACCTCCAATCCCCGCTTGGACACCATTATTCTCTATGCCGACTTAACTCATCTACCCGACCCAGACCAAGAAGGTAAAGACATTGTCAGGCTTTTAGTTATCCCCGGTGTCCCTGCTTCCACCCCCACCCCCGCCACCCCCAGCGAAATCGCTGCCATTATTGGCGTCACCGCCCCCTTTTTGACCTTAGCTAATATCTTGGTAGCCCCGGGTGCCACCGCTATTTTGGACCAAGCTATCACTGACATCCGCCGCCGCGCCTATTTAAAAACTCCCCGCTCTCTTGTCAATCTGAGCGCCCTTGACACCTTTGCCCCCAATGGTTTGCTCTCTGATCATTATCAAATTACCGCCACCGCCAACCTTACCTTGGCTCTACCAGAAAATTTAGAGCCCGGCGATTGGTTAGCCTTTACTTTTGTCCAAGACAGCGAATTGGGCAATCATCAGCTTACTTTTGACCCCGCTTATCAGTTAATGAGTAGTGATCTAGCCCCCAATAATTTGCCCGCCAAAGCCACCACTTATATGATTGAGCGCTCTGATACAAACTATCGCTTATACTTAGCCGGCCGCCAAGAATAATTAACCTAATCACTTCTATTTTCAATGTCTAACCTAATCCAAAAACTCTTTAGTCGCAAATTCCTCACCTGGCTTATCCCAGTGATTCTGGGCTTTGTTTTGGTTCTTTTACACTATTTACCTGCCAATGATTGGTGGATGTTTAGTATTTCTATCGCTAGCGCCTATTTTTCTATTAATATGAGTAATAAAAGTAGCAAGGAGCCAAAAGTCTAATAATGTTCTTTAATTTATCGCAGGTTTTGACTATAATAAGTATGGTATTATGTGCCAGTAGTGCTTTTTGGTTAATCAAAAGTGAAGTTAAAAAAATCAATTTTCAAGAATTAGAAACGCGCCGTCTGACCAAGGAAAATCAGCGCTCACTCTCTAATTGTCTACAAGTTTTAAATCAAGTCAAATTAGAAGCTATTGCTCATCACACCCAAATCAAGCAAATGCAAATTGATCAAAGCGAGTTCAAAAGAGATATAAAAAAACTTCTTTCTACCCTCAATTCGTCAAAAAATTAACTACTTTTCCCTAGTAATCACTGATTAAATCATGCACTTTTGAGCCTTTTGTCAGGCAATTAATGAGTCTATCTTTGAGCAAAATTTTCTTCATATCGTTTTAAAATTAATCTTGTTCTAATAGTAAGCTGTCTTAGAAAAGGAGACTTTCGATGTTAGAAGAAAGAATCATCAAAGAAAGATTGCGCTTATGCAATCCGGTCATTACCGGCCAACTCTGTTCGGCTTTGCAAATGTCGCCAGAAGAATCAGAGGTAATTAGTAAAAATTATTATTTAGATCATACAGAAGGCCAAATTGCCGATTCCATTGCGGTTTCTCGTGCCACTGTCCAAAGAATCAAAAAACGCGCTTTGCAAAAAATTGTTCATGCTACTCGCTGTTTAGATCACTTTGACCCCAAAACCACTCGCTTAATCCAAGACATTTTTCTCAGTTGAGTAGGGTAGAGAAGCATTAATTTACCTAGGGCCCAAAATGGCCCAAAATGGTACCATTTTGGGCCCTAGGCTTAAAACTCTGGTAAACGAAAAACTTTGCTCCCTTGGCGCTGGTAAAGCTGAAAAAACCAGCGATTTTTGGCCTGGCAATCCTGCCAGTAAGTCCAGCTATAAATGCCTTTGGCATTGCTCAAACTTATCACCCAAAAATCGCCTTCTTTTTCTAACCCAGCCAGTTCTCGCCAATTCTCTCCCCAGCTTCTTTTTAATTGTTCTTGCAAAACCTCTTTTAATTTGCCCTGTTTTGCTGCCAACGCATAATAACTTTTTAATTTTTCCCACTCCTTTCCCTTCTCCTCTTCCTTGTCCTTATTCATCTTGCTCATTGCTACTGCCTTTCCCAAAATTCCCACAACCCCCCACCCACCCCATACTTCTGCCTCTTCCCCTCGCCATCCCCCCCTTCTTTTTTTTCTTTATTATCTTTCTTTATAGCCTCTGGAATTTGTTTGATTTTGGTTTTAAACTTTGTTTCTTTTTGATAAGCAATTTCCTGAAAAAAGCGGTATTTAACCAGCCAAAAATAGCTTTTTGCTTGTTTCTTTTTCTGTTTCAAATCACCATTTTCTTCTAATTCCCTGATAAACTTACTTACTTTGCTCATGCTCCAACCCCAGCGCCGTCCCAGTTCTCGCTTGCTTATTATCAGTTGGTCCAAATTTTTGTCATACAAAAGTAATAAGTCAACCCAAGCTTGCCCCCGAGCAAAAGGTTTATCCTGCCAGAGCTGACTAAGCAAAATTTGCCGGTAAAGCTTAATCCAACCAGCTTTATTAATCTTTAGCCTCATTACTCCACTTTTTCTTTGTAAGCGCGCCAGCTTTCATTGATTTGCCATTGTTCTATATTTTGATATGGGCTTAATTTGGCTAGTCTGCGGCCCTGATTAACTTTTTGTAATAATTTTTCTTCTCTGGCGCTGATTTTTTTTAACATTTTGCCAAGGAGGGGCAATTTATTTTTTTTACCCACACTCTTGTTCCAAAATTGGTCGATACTTTTTGGCTAATTTGCTCAAATTTTGCCTGGTGAAACCAAAAATTCTAATAATTTCTTGATTGCTTAGCCTGTATTCTTTTTGCAAAAAATAAATTGCCCTATACAAAAAAAATCCATAAGATTTTTGAATTTCGCTACTTAAAAAAATCAGCGCCTGATTATAATTATCCACTTTCTTGTCAAATTGAATTTGACAGGGAATATTGCTTTTACTCCACATTCTGGCCCTTTCGCGTTCGCAGACCTCAGCGGGGGGGGGCCCCCCCGGCCCGCGGTAAAAAAAGTTTGCGCCCCAGGCCCCCGGTGGTTTGGGGGGGC
>CAYJFT010000002.1:35665-43225 GCA_964369765.1 uncultured Pseudomonadales bacterium
TACTGTTAATTTTGTTTTTCTCCAACTTGGGGGCCTTTCCGGGTGCCCCCACGGCCGGGGGCGGCGAACGCCTCTACCAGAGTAAAACTACTTTTCAGCCATCGCCCCCCTTTGTTTGCTCGCTCCTGCTGTTTTTGCTTTGCCAGATTTTACTTTTTTCCCTTATAATATCTTTATCACTGTGGAGGTATCGCATAGTGGTCAATTGCACACGCTTGGAAAGCGTGAGTCCGGAAACGGCTTCGTGGGTTCGACTCCCTCTACCTCCGCCAATTTTAGGCTCTTCCCCAATTTGCGGGGCTCTTCCCCAATTTGCGGGGCAAATGATTTTAGTCCCCCCCGCCAATTCTTCAGCAACAATTCAGTTTTATTTGTTATAATGACCTCATTATGAAATCAAACATCAAAACAACCTTTGTTAATATTTGGTCCAAAAAGCCAGTCAAAATTAGCGCCATCGCTTTGGCTGTCTTAATTATTGGGGGAATTATTCTCTATTTTACCGTTTTTTCTGCTGGCCAAAATGCTGAACAAACTGCTCTTCCTACCTTTACCGCTCAAACTAGCGATCTAAGTGAAACCATTAGTCTTAGCGGTAATGTTAAAACCGTTTTCTTGACCGAGGTCAATACTCAGGCCGAGGGTGTAGTCAGCCAAGTCTATGTCCAAAATGGCGATATTGTGGAACAGGGTGACAAACTCTTTGAAATTGAGCTCTCTCCAGAGAGTCAACAAAAAGCTCAGAGCGCTTACAACTCTCTACTTAGTGCTCAAAAAAATCTTACTTCAGCTGAGGCTTCCCTACATACTAGTCAGAGCAATCTTTTTCAGGCTAATCAATACTTTATTGATCACGCTGTTGCTGAAGATCTCGCTGAATCTGATCCCACTTATATCCAGCAAAGCGCCGATTGGCTCGCTGCCGAGTCTAATTATTGGGCTCAAGAAGATCAGGTAAATATTGCCAATCAAGCAATTACTGTAGCATCTCTCGATTATGCCCAATATTCTGACACCGTTACCGCTCCTGCCAGCGGCGAGGTCCAGGGCATTGCTGTGACCGAAGGGATGATTATTAGTAATACCGACACCGACTCTCAGCGCCTAGCTGTGGTCAAAACTGGCGACACTCTTTTGGTTGAGCTTAGTGTCAACGAGATGGACATTGGTCAGGTTCAAGTTGGTCAATCCGCCTCTATTACTCTTGCTGCTACCGGCGACACTGTTTATCAAGGGAGCGTGATTAGTATTGATCAAATTGGTTCCAATGATAACGGTAGTGTTTCTTATCCAGTGCTGATTAGTTTTACCGCCCAAGAAGATGTTACTATCTTGCCTAATATGTCTGCCGACGTAGACCTGCATATTGCCGAGCGCTCTGGCGTGACCGCTATCTCTACCATGGCCATCCAGCAAGAAAATGATCAGTACTTTGTAGACGTGGTCACTGGCGAGTCCAATGGCGTTGTCACTACCGAGCATCGACCAATTTCTATTGGTTTGCAAACTGCCGATCTCACCGAAGTTCTTAGCGGCTTAAATGTTGGTGAGACTGTTCAAATGGCCGATTTTAATGCCATGTTTGAAACCGAAGAAGAAACTATGATGATGATGCCAGGCATGGGGATGGGCAGCGGCATGCCCGCTGGCAGTAGTGGGGGAGGTGGCATGGGTGGCGGCCGGCCACAGTAGATTTATTTTTTTGATAGTACTTTAGAAAAAATTTATGTCAAAAAAAACCGCCAAAAATCTCCTCAAAACTTCAGCTAAGTCCACTTCTGGTAATATTATTATTGACTTGAAAAATATTGAGAAAACCTATTATGGTGCCAATGGCGAGACCCAAGTTCTCAAAGGGGTGAATATTAGCATCGAAGAAGGAGATTTCGTCGCCATTGTCGGCCCCTCTGGCTCTGGTAAATCTACCCTGATGCATATTTTGGGCGCCCTAGACACCCCCACCGCCGGTCAGTATCTTCTCGACGGCCGCGACATCAGTGCCTACTCAGACGATGAATTAGCCGAGGTCAGAAATAAAAAAATTGGCTTTATTTTTCAGGCCTTTAATCTTCTTTCTCGGGCTAGCGTTCTCAAAAATGTTTGCTTACCTGGGGTTTATGGCAATTTGGAAAAAGAAGTCCGTGAGAGCCGCGCTCGCCAGTATATCGAAATGGTTGGCCTCACTGATCGCCTTTCTCATCTTTCCAATCAACTCTCTGGTGGCCAGCAACAGCGGGTCGCGATTGCTCGCGCCCTCACTATGGAACCCCCACTCTTGCTTGCTGATGAGCCCACTGGTAATCTCCCTACTAACCAGACAGACGAAGTCCTTTCTTACTTTGCCAATCTCAATAAAAAAGGTCAGACTATTGTCATTATTACTCATGAACCAGATGTTGCTGCTTTTGCCAAACGGGTTCTTCATCTGCGCGATGGTAAAATTATCAAAGAAGAACATAATCGTCATCCGCGTGTTCATCTTCCTCGGGCATAGATAGAAAGTCGCTTATGTTAATTTTAGAAACAATTCAAGAAAGTTTTGAAACTCTTATTCACAATAAAATGCGCACTTTTCTCTCCATTTTGGGGATAATTATCGGCATTGGTAGTGTCATTGCTCTTATTTCCCTGGGAGAATCCAGTCAGGCCTATATTACAGACGAAATCGAATCTTTTGGGATTAACAATATTACTATTCGCTCTGGCAACTTTAATTCCCGCGACCAAGAAAGTCTCACTATGGGTGATGTGGAATTTCTCCGCCAAGATGTCTTTTCACCTTATTTCAGCCAAATTATTCCCAATATCACTGTTTCAGGTACTCTCACATATAATGACAATAGTAGCCAGGCTACTATCAATGGTGTTGACGACGCTCATTTTGCTGATCAGTTTAATGTTGACAAAATTGAGCTCGGCCAAGCTTTGAGCGAGCAAAATCAACTCAATAATGAGAAAGTTTTGGTTGTTGGCTCACAGATTGCCACCGACCTCTTTGATACAGCCCAGGGTGCCTTAAATCAGCAAGTAAAATATCAAAATCAATTTTGGACCATTGTTGGAGTCTTGGCTGAAACTGGCCTTAGCGATAGTACTGCCTATGCTCCAATTGGTGCCGTAGATGCTTATGTGGGCAATACCAGTCTAAATGAGCTTAGTAGTATTACCGCCGTCATTATTAACAGCGAAGAGGTTACCACCGCTGAAAACCTTCTCAACTATGCCTTTATGCAGCGTCGTGGTCTCACCGACCCCGATGATTTAAGTCTCTCTATTTCTTCGCTTCAAGAAATGCTTGACTCACTTAGTTCCATTTTGGGTATCTTTACTGGCTTACTTTCTGGCATTGCCGCCATCTCTCTTTTGGTGGGTGGTATTGGGATTATGAATATTATGTTAGTCACTGTTACTGAGCGAACCCGTGAAATTGGTCTCCGCCAAGCTCTGGGTGCCAAGAAAAAAACCATCATTACTCAATTCTTAATTGAGGCCATGGTTTTAACTGTCTTGGGTGGCTTCTTTGGCTTCTTCCTAGGTATTGGCATTTCTTATATTGCTACTATTTTCTTGGAAACCACTTTTGTCCTCTCTGCTACTGCTGTTGTTTTGGGCGTGGGAGTTTCCACTTTAATCGGTATTGTTTTTGGTATTTATCCTGCTTGGAAAGCCGCCAAATTACAACCTATAGAAGCTCTACGTTACGATTAAATTTACATATTAGGCAGTTTGACAATGAAAATTCTCTTAGTAGAAGACGAAAAAAAGTTAGCCGAATTAACTGCGGCAATTTTGTCTAGTGAAAATTATCAAGTCACGATTGCCGGCGACGGCGAAGCTGCTTTGGATCAAATTTACACTCATCAATTTGACTTGATTATTTTAGATTGGCTTTTACCACGCCTGAATGGCCTGGAAGTCCTCACCACTATGCGCCAAGAAAAAATTACCACCCCGGTACTTTTTCTTACCGCTCTAGATCAAACTGAAAAACTTGTTGCTGGTTTGGATAATGGCGCGGACGACTATCTAGTCAAACCTTTTGCCCTCAAAGAACTTTTAGCTCGCGCCCGCGCCCTTACTCGCCGTGTTGCCAAAACCTCCTATCAGCAAAAAACTCTCACTTATGGTCCCCTGACCATAGACCTTACTGCTCGACAAGCCTTTTTACAACAGCAGCCCCTCCCTCTTTCTGTTAAAGAATTAGCAATTTTGACCTTTTTGCTCCAAAATCAGGGCCAAATTTTTTCCAAAGACTATCTTTTAGAAAAAATTTGGCCCAATGATACTATGGTCATGCCAACCACTATTGAAGCTCATATTAAAAACCTACGGGCCAAAATTGCCACTTACGACAGTGATTTATCCATCACTCTTATCCGCACTGTCCGCTCCCAAGGTTATATTATTGATAAGCAAGTTAATTAGCCTATGTTTAGCAAAGCTCGCCTCCAACTCACGCTCTGGTATACTGTTCTTATTTTTACCCTCAGTCTTATTTTTAGTTTGGTAATTTATCAAATTTCCGCAGTCAATCTTCATAATATGGAGGGTCGCTGGCGCTTACGACCACCCTCTCACGCCATTACTACTTTTAATCCCGAATTGCCCAATGCCGGCCAAACTTTTATTGGTCATAGTCCTGATTATGCCCAAGAACTAGATTTAGTTCTCAAAGACTTGGCCTTT
The DNA here is from genome assembly GCA_964369765.1 of uncultured Pseudomonadales bacterium. Classification (GTDB taxonomy): domain Bacteria; phylum Patescibacteriota; class Microgenomatia; order UBA1400; family PJMF01; genus JAUNST01. The sequence continues at coordinate 40,352 of CAYJFT010000002.1, forward strand.
AATCTTTTTTTACTCAATCTCATTATTTTACTTTTTACCTTTTTTCTGGGCTATTTTCTTGCCGGCCGCACCCTCTTGCCTATCAAAAAAATGTTGCAAAAACAGCAAGATTTTACTGCTGCTGCCGCTCACGAACTACGCACTCCCTTGGCAATTTTACGCGCCCAAACAGAAAGTCAACTTTTACTCAAAAACCTCTCTGCCCCAAAAATTGCTTCATCTCTCCGTTCCAACCTAGAAGAAATTACCCGGATGGAAAACTTAACTACCGCTCTTTTACAAATTGCCAGATTAGAAAATACTCAAAAACTTGCCCAAGAAAAAATTTCTCTTTCTGATTTAATCGGTCAAGTCCAAAAAAACTTTACTCCATTCTTAAAACAAAAAAAACAAATTTTACAAGTCAATTTACCGGCATCAGAAATAGAATTTTCCGCTCATCCCCAGTTATTAGGTGAAGTTTTAATTATTCTTTTGGAAAACGCCAGTAAATTTTCCCCAGCAAAATCTACTCTCACTCTCTCCGCCGCCCCTTCTGACAAAAAGCCCTTACTCATTATCACTGTTTCCAATCCTGGACCCGGCATTACTGCCACAGATTTGCCACATGTTTTTGAGAAATTTTACCAGGCAGATCAGTCTCGCTCACAAAATCCAGGTTTTGGTCTAGGCTTGGCTATAGCCCAGCAAATTATCAAATTACACTCGGGCAAAATTGGGGTAAAAAGTAACCCTGGTGAGCAAACCACTTTTAGCCTAATTTTGCCCCGCCCATAGTTTGCTACATTTTTGCATTTGCTTTTTATTTTATTTTCTGCTAAGATACTCATATAAAAAGATTAATTTAATATGAATAAAGTCAAAAATACTACTCTTGCTCCATCCACGATCAATTTACTTGGTCAAGAAACCCCTTTGCAAAAAATCCTTTCTCGCCTAGTTTTGTATTTGCTTTTTGCTATGGCTTTAATTGCTCTAATTTCCCTGGGTTTGGCAATTTACAAATTTTATTTAGACACAAAGCTCCAGGCTTCCACCACTCAAGTCAATCAAGAAATCACCGCCATTAATAGTCAGCAAGATTTTATCAATCAATTTCTCTTGGTCCAAGAAAAACTCGCTTTGTATCAAGAGGTGACCCAAGAAGAAAAAATTGAAGATCTTTTTCCCAAATTAAGTGTTTTGGTTCCCCCTGGCTTGGTTGTTTATGAAATGAATATTCTCCAAGACCAAGTGACCCTTAATTGTGTTGTAGCTGATCAGTCAATTTTGGTCCAATTTGTCAATAATCTTAATTTAGCCAGTAATTATGACTTTGGTGATAATCAAACTCTCACCATCGCCAATACCACCGCCCAAGAAATTGCCAAATCTGATAGTAGTTCTGGGGGTACTGATAATTATGATTTCTCCCTTAGTTTTAACTATACTCTCTCAGAAAGTTCCCGTGAGCAATAAATCCACCCAAGCGACCACCTCAATTAATAATTTAAATTTACTTAAAAATAAGCATTTCCAGTTTTTGGCCTTGATAATTCTAATTCTCACCAGTTTAATTTTACTAATAATTTTTATTATCTTGCCCTACTATCGCTCTCTTACCACTACTCTCCAGGAATTAGAACACAATCAAGAATTACTCCAAGAATTAGAAAGTAAAACCACCGCTTTAAACTTAGCCAGAAGAAACTATCAGGCAGTTGCCAGCCAAAGTGCTTTAATTGATCAGGCAATGCCCAATTATAGCGATATACCTCTGGCCTTAAATACTATTGAAAATATTACCACTCAAATTGTTGAAAGTGGTGGACCTTTGGTTATCCAAAGCCTCAATGTTTCCCCCCTTCCAAATGATCAACCTGCCCAGGCTAGTACCGCTGCTACACTCGCCACCCTCAACTCTCAGCAAGTAGAAATTAGTGTCAGTTTTATGGGAGATTATCAGGCCATTCGTGATTTTATTACCATTCTTAAATCTTATCGTCATAATTATGTTGTTGACTCTATTAGAATTTCTGCTCCCCGCAATTCTTCAGATGAATTGCTCTCAGTTTCATTAAATTTATATTATTATTATTTCCAAAATTCATAAATTATGTCAATTACTACTCTCTCTCAAAAAATTACTCTAGCCTTGATTGTTTTTACCATACTTATTTTGTTAACTCTTATTCCTTGGGCACTGACTCGCTTTGTTTTTGCTCCAGAAATAAACTCGCCTACTAGCCAGGCAGAAACCCAAGCGATTTCCCCTCTTACTCCCTCGCTAGAGATTAATTCTTTGCAGCTTATGTCTCAAAAAACCTCAATTCAGGCACAAGACCTACAGGTTTATGATATTTACCTTTTAGTTGATGATAATGCTTTGGACTTTTTCCAGCCCAAAATTCCTCTTGATAATGCCTATTCTGACTTAGACAGCTGAGCCGACTGTGGGACTCGAACCCACGACCTTCTCGTTACAAGGGAGATGCTCTACCAACTGAGCTAAATCGGCACCAAAACTCCCCAAATTATATCATAAACTTTGATTTCCCCACTAGCCAAAAAGCTCTTTTTGTGGTAAAACTAGCACTTACAGATGGCAAAAACAAAAAAAATTTTGGACACTACGGTTACTCAGGCGATTCTGCCAATTTCGGCCAAATCGGCCGCTTATCCCTATCTTACCTATCCACTTTTCAACCACCTCTTTATTGATTACTTACTCGCTGATTTGCGTCTTCATAATCCCAATCTTACCGATTTAATTTTTATTACCCCAGAGTCAGCCACCTCCCTGCGCGCTTTGATTCGCCAGTACGCTCTAGGGGTTCCCTGCAAAATTCGTCTTTTGGCCCTCCCCAATCCCGCCGATTTTCGCCAAGTTCTCAC
>CAYJFT010000002.1:43235-52482 GCA_964369765.1 uncultured Pseudomonadales bacterium
CGCAGCCCTTTTTACGCTCACAATTTTTTCTTTTTGCTCTAGATAATTTTGCTGGTCCCTTTCAGGCTACCCAACTAGAGAATTATGCCGCCAGCTTGATCATGGCTACCGACGAAAAAGAAAATCTTCTTCATACTTACTTATTTCAAAAAAACTTTTTAGATTTTCTCTCGCCCCTAGATCCCGCCCTGAGTTGGCCAAGTATTTTATCACGTTTTGCTCTAGACCATAGTCTCAAAAGTGTTGCTTTTGCCAATACTCTCCCTATGCCCGAGTCTTCTTTAAAAAACTCCTCCTCTTCAGAAAATTATTGGCTCAATTTTTCTCATCAAGCTCTAACTGAATTACTTCAAGAATCCGCCCTAGAAACCGTTTCTTGCCCTAATCTAAGCCCCACCACTAGGCTTTTGGGCCAAAATTATCTAGACAATACTGTAATTACTGGTGAAAACTGTCTTATTGAAAACTCTTATTTAGGCAAAAATTGCCGTTTAGGCAATTTTTGCCACCTCCAAAACGTGATTCTCCAAGACAATGTCTGCTTGGGCGATTATGTTCAAGCTCAAAACTGTTATTTTGCCCCAGATACAATTCTTCCCCAAAATCATCGCTCTTATCAGAATCAACTTATGCATTCCTTCACCTCTGATACTCGAGAAAAATAGAGTCAGTTTTGCTTGACAAAAATCTCTCACTATGCTATAATCAATTTATCTTTTGAGAAGTTTAGTAAAACTATCAAGTTGAAACCTATGCAAAATAACTTATTGAATTATCTATCATTTTCTTTATCATCTTTGCCTTGTTTTTCCTGCCTTTTTGGCACTTGACTTGTTTTGCTTTCACTTCTCTTCTAATTAATTAAATTAAAGGAGAATTATGGCATTTTTTAATAATCTATCTACCCTTTTTGCCAAAGGGGAACAAAAAAACAATTTAAAAAACAATCAAAAACCAGCTGCAGCTACTGCCTCTGGTAAAGCTAGCAAACCCGCTACACCAGGAAAAAATCCTCTCAAGCAAGCTCACCCCCCCCCCAAACAACCCCTCAAACCTATCCCAAGACCCCAACCCACCCGCCCCGATCCCAAGCTTTTGCTTGATTTGGAAAATCTTAAACGCGAAGCTCAAGCTCAGGCCAAAGAAATTGTAGTCGAGGCCAAAAGCGAGGCTTTAACTTTGCGTACCAAAGCCGAGAAAGAGTCTCAGAACATTTTGCGCCAAGCAGAAGAACAACAGCGTACTCTTACTCTTAAATTAGACCGGATTGATCAGCGTTTGTCACAAATGGATCAAAAAGAAGAGCGTTTGGAAAGCGAAAAACAAAAATTGCGCGATTTACAAACTCAGGTAGAAGAAACCAAGCAAAAAGTTTTGGCTCGCTTGGAAGAACTAGCGGGAATGACCAAAGATGAAGCTCATCAATATTTGCTTGATCAAGCCCGCACTAGAGCCACCAAAGATATTGCCGCGGTTATTCGTCAAAAAGAAGAAGAGGCCCGTAGCGAAGCAGATACGAAAGCCAAAGAAATTTTAATCGAGGCCATGCAATATGGCGCCACCGATTATGTCCCTGAATATACCATGTCCATAGTTACTTTGCCTAGTGAAGATGCCAAGGGTAAAATTATTGGTAAAAGCGGTCGCAATATTCACGCCTTTGAGCGTATCACTGGTGTTGATGTAGACTTAGATGTCTCCCCTACAGAGGTAAAACTTTCTTGTTTTGACCCAGTCCGCCGTGAAATTGCCCGGGTGGCCCTAGAAAAACTTATCAAAGATGGCCGGGTCCAGCCTGCAAGAATTGAAGAAATTGTCAGTAAAACCAAAAAAGAAATTGACAAAGTCATGTTTGAAGAAGGCAAAAATCTTTGTCATCAACTAGGTGTTTATAATTTGCCCAATGAGCTAATGCAGATTTTGGGTCGCTATAAATACCGCTTTTCTTATGGTCAAAACTTAATTGCTCACACCCTAGAGGTTAGTAAAATTGGTATCAAAATTGCTCATGAACTAGGCTTGAATGTCAATGTGGTCAAACTTGGTTGTTTGCTCCATGACATCGGCAAGGTTTCCGAGGAAGTTAATGACAGTCATGTTGACCTGGGTATTAAAATTGCCAAAAAATACAATTTGCCCAAACCCGTTATTGATGCTATTGCCCAACATCATGAAGACGAGCCTTTTACTGGTCCAGAACAAGTTGCTGTTTATATCGCCGATGCTATTTCTGGCGCGCGCCCTGGCGCGCGCTACGAAAATTATGACGAATATGTCCAGCGTCTGCAAAAACTAGAAGAAATCGCCAATGCTTACAAAGAAGTTTCCAAATCTTATGCTATCCAAGCTGGCCGCGAAATCCGGGTTATTTTGGAACCACAGGCTTCCAGAGACGATGATGTAACCATTTTAAGTAGTAAAATCCGCGATGAAATCAAGGAAAAACTCACCTATCCTGGCACCGTCACTGTTACTGTTATCCGCGAGACACGCTCTCAGTCAATCGCTAAATAGAAAGAAAAACATATGAACTCAACCATTCTTATTCTGCAAATTATTTTTGGTTTACTGGTTGTGGCCTCAGTTTTACTCCAATCGCAAGATGCGGGCTTGGGTTTTTTTGGCGGCGGCGGTGATTCGCAGACTTATTCTACCAAACGAGGCTTGGAAAAAGTAATTTTTTATGTTACCATTATTGGTATCACTGGGTTTGTCTTTTTATCACTAATATCCCTAGTGATTTAATCGATGAGAAAATTATATTGGTATATCAGTGCATATTTACGCAAACACGGCTGGAAAGTCTTGCTTGCTGGTTTGGCCGCCGCCGCTATTTTCTCTTTTTTAATTCCTTGGCTCGCTAGGACTCTTACCCGTCAAAACACTTATTATATCGGTATTGTTGGCGAATATTATTTACATAGCTTGCCAGAAGTTGTGGACGAGCAGCTTAGCCGTGGTCTGATGACTTTGGACACTGATGGAACTTTTTTACCAGACATTGCTGAAAAAGTTATTATTGAAAATTCTGGCACTAGATACCGTTTTGTTTTACCCCCAGATTTACAATGGCAAGATGGTAGTGAGTTTACTGCCAATGACATTAATTATCCTCTCCAAGATGTCACCATTACTCGCACCGACCAAGAAATAATTTATGATTTACCCGAAGTTTTTAGCTCTTTTCCTCAGTATTTAACCTCTCCCTTGCTCAAAAATGTATCAGAGCCTAGCCTTTTTGCTCAAAACGAGACAGTGGTTGGTTTAAATCCAGTGGAAATTGTTGATTATGATTATCACGACTTGAGTCAAACTAGTTTATCCGAACTTGTTTTGGATGATTTGGCTAATCGTGAGCGTTATGTTTATCGCTTTTACGCCACTCAAGATCAGGCCGTAGATGCTTTTAAAATGGGTCAAATTGACTTTCTTTTTGATGTCACCAATGTGGAAGAATTAACCTCTTGGCCCAATGTCACTGTCTCCCAAAGAGAAATTAGCGATCAATACTTGGCAGTTTTCTTTAATACCGCTGACCCAATCATGACTAAAAACTTGCGCCTAGCCCTTAGTTATGCCACTAATAAAGAACGTGGTGGTTATACCAGGGCAGTAGGTCCCATCCCAGAAGATTCCTGGGCTTATTTAAAAGGCCTAAAAACTTATGGTCAAGATTTTAATCAGGGTGTAGAGCGACTTTTGGACGAAATACCCGGTGCACCAATTGAATTGGAAATTGTTACCACTGGTAGTTATTTTAGCATTGCCGAAGAAATCAAAGCTGATTGGGAGTTATTAGGTGAACAAGCCGCCCAAGCTTGTTTAGATGATCAGGAAATTACCGAAAAAGATAATTGTGAATATTTACGTCTAAAAGTCAAAGTCCAAATTCAAAGCATCCCCGACCCTAGTAATTTTCAAGTCTTACTTTTGGGCCAAGAAGTATCTTTGCATCCTGATCAATATTCTCTATGGCACTCTGGCTTGGCCACTAATATTACCGGTTATAAAAATACTCGGGTAGACTCTCTTTTAGAAGAAGGTCGTCAAACCTTGGACACCAGCGAGAGCTTGGCAATTTATCAAGAATTTCAACAAGTGCTATTAGACGACCCACCAGCAATTTTTCTTTGGCAATTACTTAGTTCTGATTTAGCCAGAAATTAAATTCTCTCTTTAATCATATAGCCAATTGCATAGCGATTTTTTCCTTGACAGTCTTTTTTAATTTGCCAATTATAATCGCTGCTCCAGCGCTTAAAATCTGCCATGCAATGCTCATCATCTATTTCCAAAAAAATTGCCTGTGGTTTTTGCGCTCGCCTAATAACTGCATCCAATAGTTTTTCTATCAAGTCCAGGCCACACTCTCCAGCAAATAAAGCCAAGTGTGGTTCATAATCAATCACACTTTTGTCCAAACTTTCCCGTCGCCCCAGCGGAATATAGGGCAGATTTGCTACCAAAACATCAATTTCTCCCTTTATCCCTTCTAGTAAATCTGCCCGCATCAACTCCACTCGCTCTTCCAAACCCAGTTCTCTCCGATTTTCTTTGGCTATTATTAAAGCCGTCTCACTTATCTCCCCCGCCAAAAAATTCCCCCCTAATAACTCGCCCGCCAAAGAAAATATAATTGCTCCACTGCCTGTTCCCACTTCTACCAAACGCCAGTCTTTATCCTGCTGATAAGTTTTCTCTATAAATTGCTTGACTAAATCTACCAATTTTTCTGTTTCTAGCCGTGGAATCAAAGTTGCTTCGCTTACTCGCAAAATCAAATCCCTAAACCGTGCCCGCCCCACCAGATACTCTACTGGCACTTCCTCATCACTTGCCTCTAACTCCTCAATTTCCCCCACCCCCCACCCATTTTCTCGCAGCCAATTTTTTTCCCACGCTTCTCGTTTCATTGTCTCGCCTCATCGCTTCCCTCTTGATTTCTAGCTGGCGCCCGCAGCTGCCATAGGCATTCAGGAATCTTACCTAATAACTGCGTAGTAGTAAAAAAAGGCCCCACCCGGGCAAATAAACCATCGCCCGCTCCTTTTAGGGCTCGGCTAGCCAGCTCACAGGCATCCACATTGCTATTATAACAATACAAGCCCGCTACCAGACCCGCCAAAACATCGCCGCTCCCTCCTTTGGTTAGCCCAGCATTGCCTCCACTCACTTGCGCTACAATTTCGCCCCCTCGCCAAATCTTATCCACGCGGCCTTTTTCCAGTATCACCGCCTCTTTCAATTTCTCCGTCCAGCCTCGCTCCCGAGCCTGTTTTTGCAAGCCTTGCCATTCACCCCTATGCGGGGTCAGTATCGCCCCCGGCGGTAAATACTCCAAATCTAACATCTGTAGCGACCCCGCATCCAAAACCAACTTTTTCCCTGCCAGCTGGCCATACTGATGCAAAATATAATTAGTCACCAAATAACTACTCTCTTCCCACTCATTCTCACTTAATTTTCCCCCACTAGCCAAAACTTCTCTCAGTCGCTCCCGCTTCCATTCTCCTCGCGCTAACCCTGGTCCCAATAAAATCACCTCAGCCTCGGCTGCATAAGCAGCCAAATCTCCCCGCCCTATCACTATCCCATCAAAAAACTTCTTTTTCCCCTCTCGCAACACTTGATTATTTTCACTCACACTGGCATAAAAAACCATGTCAACTAAATGGGCCGCCATTTGCGCACTCCACAGCGAGGCCGCATGAAACAGCCGCGACCCACCCACAATTAAAACTTTGCCATTTTGGCCCTTATGATTTTCTGCTTTTGGTAAATTAAATTTCATCTGTCTATTTTACCTTGCTTTTTAGCAAAGTCAAAAAGACATCTTGGTTTAGCTCTACTTTGCCAAATTGTTTCATCCGTTTTTTACCTTTGGCTTGTTTTTTTAATAATTTTTGCCGCCGCGTCACATCTCCACCATATAATTTAGCCGTCACATCTTTGCGCCAGGCCTTAATTGTCTCCCGGGCAATAATTCTCCCCCCAATTGCCGCCTGCACCGGAATTTCAAACATTTGCCGCGGTATCACTTCTTTGAGCTTTTCTACCATTTCCCTACCTTTTTTCTCTGCCTCTGCCTCTGTGGTAATAAAACTTAGCGCTTCTACCAGCTCACCATTGAGTAAAATATTCACCTTGACCGCCGGCACTACTTCATAGCCATCCAATTCATACTCTAGCGAAGCAAAACCAGAACTCAGCGACTTTAATTGATCATGAAAATCAGTTATTAGCTCACTTAGCGGCATTCTAATCATTAGCATCATATTCCCCGCCCTAAACTCACTTTTAATCAGCTCCCCCCGCCGCTCCCGGCAAAACTGAATAATACTCCCCGAATAATTCTCTGGGGTAAAAATTTCCATTTTAACCACCGGCTCTTCAATTTTCTCAATTTCACTCGGGTCTGGTAAATCCGCCGGCACAAAAATATGCCGCCGCTCACCCATTTTGCTGGTGATAATATAGTCCACCGTGGGTGCCGTGGCAATTAAATCTAGCTCAAATTCTTGATTGAGCCGCTCCAAAACAATCTCGGCATGCAATATCCCCAAAAAACCCACTTTTATCCCCGAGCCCAAGGCATTAGAATAACTATTGCTATAACTTAGCGCCGCATCATGATAAGACAATTTAGTTACCGCATCTTGTAAATCTGGAAATAAATCCGCATCTACCGGGTAAACTTCCATAAAGACCACGCTCTGAACCTTTTTAAAGCCGGGTAGGGGAGAGACCTTTTCCCTATCTGCTTCCGTAGTCAAAGTATCTCCAATTGCCAGCTGGCGAATATCTTTTAGCCCCGTGCAAATATACCCCACCTCGCCCGCCCTAATCGTCTCTACACTTTCCATTTCTGGATTAAAAAAACCAATTTCCAAGGGTGAAAATGACTTTTCTGTGGCCAAAAACGCCAGTTTTTCTCGTGCCCTGATCACCCCGTCTATCATCCGGACATAAGCAATCGCCCCCCGGTGCCGGTCAAAAGTCGCTGTCATCATCATTCCCCGGGCCGCCTTTTCCAAATCCTGCTTGGGCGCCGGTATCACTTCTACAATTTTCTCTAGTATTGCTTCTACTCCCACCCCCGATTTAGCCGAAACCGCCAAAATATCCTCTGGAGCAAAATCAAAAGCCTCCATTAGCTCTAATGTCACTTTTTCCACATCGGCCACCGGCAAATCAATTTTATTTATCACTGGAATTATCTTTAGTCCCAAACTCTCGGCTTTGTAAAAATTTGATAAAGTCTGCGCCTGTACTCCCTGGGTGGCATCTACTACCAGCAATGCCCCTTCGCAGGCACTCAGCGAGCGACTGACTTCATAACCAAAATCTACATGACCTGGTGTATCAATTAAATTGAGCTGATAACCCTTATAATTCAAGCGCACCGGGGCTAGTTTTATCGTAATCCCGCGCTCCTTTTCTATCGGATTACTATCCATCACGCGCTCGGCCCGGCCTCGCGCCACCCCACCCGTTAGCTCCAATAATCTATCTGTTAAAGTCGTTTTCCCATGATCAATATGGGCAATAATCGAAAAATTGCGAATCTGCGCCTCGCTCATCGCCAAGCGTCTCTAAGCTTTCGCCGCCACTGCTTTGCTCGCTTGGGCTTTTAGCCGCGCGGCTTTATTTTTGTGAATCAAGTTTTTCTTAACGGCTTTGTCAATGGCACTATAGGCCTCTGGCAAGCTTTTCTCGTCTTTTTTCTTGATAACTTTGTCCAAACCAGTTTTCAATCTGGTTTTAACAATACGGTTTACGCTCCTTTTACGCTCACTAGCGCGCAGGGCTTTTTTGGCATTCTTTAATATAGGCATAAGACAGGTATTATACCACAGCTTTTTCCTAATTTTTGCCCAAAAAAATGGCGGCCTCTACCGAGGCCGCCCCGCTCCTAAAAAATCACTTCATCTTTATACATCGGCATACCAAAGTATTCTTTTTTCGCCATTAATATTTTCTACTTCTACTCCGGTAGGTAAAAAACCCAAAGTCCGAAAACTAGGTCCAGAATAAAAATCTTCTACGGGTAAAGCCATAATTATTCCCAGCTTATTTTGATAGAATTTTTCAATCAACTGTATTGCCAGTACTAGCAAAGCTTTTCCCAGACCCATTCCTCTGTAATCAGGATGCACACATGGCTTCCTGACGTCTGCAACTTCCTCTGGAATCAAGCCCTTGTCCTTTAGCTGCTCCTTCATTGCGTTTATCATTCTAGATTTACTTTTCAACCTAGGATCTAGTTCAGTAATTGGTAAATAAGCTACCAATTGCCCATCGATATATGCACCCAATATCATTCCCACTTCCAGGATTTTCAGCCAATAATCTCTGGGCATTGCTGCCGACCAATTGCTCATCCCGTTTTTCTTATCCCAGGCTACTCTAATGTCTTGCACATTCTCCAGCACCTCCAGATCCGTTTCACTTATAGGGTAAGCCAAAGCAGTCTTTTTCTCTTTCTTTAGTTCCTTCTTGGTTATTAAATCGCCAATGCTGTAGCAAACTAATCCATCAGACTTCATAATATGTCCGCCCATTCCTTCAGGTATATCCAATCCTGTATTTCTTCCCATCTTCATTATCAAATCCTCCTTAGATTCATGATTTTTTTAAAAGAGCCTAGTCTAATTTTCCTCCCTTCTCCTTTTGCTATATTTAGACTACATATGATACATTATATACCAAAAGTTACAAAAATCAACTCAAACTGACCTATTTTGAGCCAGTTGACATTTTCATCAAAATATTCTATTATTTCCCTATGTCAAAGATTTTATCTCTCTTATTTCTATTTTCCCTCCTCTTTCCCATCACTACCCAGGCCCAAATCAAACTGCGTACCGTCGCCGACTGGGAAGCCGGCTCTATTGTTCTCCTTAACGGCTATAAATTTGTTAAACTCAATGGCCCCGGCGGAGACGGCTATTTCATGGCTATGGAACCTCTTTGTAATATCCCCGACTCTGATTCTATTATAATAGACCAAGTGGGGCAGGGGACAGACGAAAACTTCACCTTAAGTGTCTCCAATGCCACCGGCTTTGGCCCCAGCTGCACCTGGTCCGCCACCACCTCCGACGGCTCTCCCATCACTCCCAACTGGACCACCATCCCCGACGCCAATGGTCGGACCACCGGCTGCACCATCCGAGTCCCCAAGCTCGAAGAAGAAACCACTTTTACCCCCACTATCACCGGTTGTAATATGACTGGAGACTTAAGT
>CAYJFT010000003.1:0-2604 GCA_964369765.1 uncultured Pseudomonadales bacterium
CACTCGTCCCCCCACTAAGCGCTTTGGCACGGGCACTTTTGGTGATTGTATTAGTCCAGTCACTGCTACTGTTGCCTCGGGTCATACTCGCTTATGCGGGGCCTCTGGCACTCTAGCTGGGCAATGTGGTTATTATTACAACTGGCAAGCAGTCATGCAAAATGCCACCGCTAGACTAAATGTTTCTTACACCGGCCCCACCGAAAATGTCACTGGTCTTTGCCCCGTTGGTTGGAATGTTCCCCTGGGCGACAGCAATAGTCATTACACCGCTCTTAATCAAGCGCTTGGGGCCGATAGCGCCAGACTCACCGAAAAAATGTATGCTGCAGAATTCTTTAATGGTGTTGCTTCTGGCAATGCTAATGGCTCCAGTGTTTACAATCAGGGTAACGCTGGTCATTGGTGGACAGCCACTCAGGCAAGTGCTGCCAATGCTTACTTTGCTGTAAGTTATAATGATAATTATGATTTATTAAAATCTTATGGCTTCTCTCTTCGCTGTCTCCTCCCCCTAGAGTAAAAGTCACCACAAATCCAACTACCGAGCATTCCTCGGTAGTTGCCTATAGGCACATGATTTGCGCCCCTTCACCATTTCACCACAATTTTCTGCCCCTCAATTTTGCTTAACTGCGCCATTTCTGCTCCATTTACCTGTAAAACCCTTTCTAGTATTTCCACCGCTTTTTCGTCTGTTGCTAAATTCGCCAAGCCATAATCAGTAATATAATTTGGATAAATTTCCATTTCTCGCAGCTCGCCTGCGTCAGTAAAATTCAAAGCCACCATTATCCCTTCCCGCGTCTGTTCACTCCACATCTGATCAAAAATAAAATTACCATGCGAATAAATTATTGGTACATTTTGGTATATCTCAATTTGCCCCAGCCAATGCGAATGATTGCCCAGCACCGCCACCGCTCCATTTTCTACCGCCAGCCTACTTATCTCCATTTGCCTTTCTGTTGGATAATAATTATACTCCCGGCCGTAGTGAAAGCTGACCAGTAGTTGATCAACTTTGCCCGCCGCAGTCGCGATTTCCCTCATTACCTTTTCCGTCTCCAGCGGCGCGCTCACCTCGTCATAAGCCAAAAAACCCAAGCTTTGCCCACCCACTATTACCGTTTCCATTTCCCCTTCACTGACCGCCCAAGCTCCATTTTCCTCAATAAACTTTTCTGTCTCTACCGCCCCTTCCAACCCTTGATTGTAAATATGATTATTGCTCAGATTATAAACATCAATACCTGCCCGCACCATTTCTCCCGCTACTGCCTGATTGGCGCAAAAAATCATTCCTTCATCAGTCACCGGGCAATCGCTAATCACCGGAGATTCTAGATTGGTTACCACCAAGTCAAATTGATTTAAAAACCCCTCAATATTTTCCAAAGACCAGCCAAAATCACCACGCCTGGCCCCAATAGCATTAACACTTCTGCCAGGCATCAAATCGCCAGTGCTAAGGACGCTAAAACTTTCCTGGGGCGGGGGGGGGGGGGGGCGCCCGCCCCCCCCCGCCCCCGCCCCGCTAACTCCCCTACAAAAAGTAGCAGTCCCCCCGTCACTGCTACTCCGACCACTAGGGCCATAACCTTTTTGGTTTCTAGACTAAACATCTAGCTTCCCTAGGGCCAAACTTATAACTCTGTCCCAGCAGGAATAGTCTCAATCATTCCATCATCAACCATTTGCTGCATCGTTGCTTGATCAAATAGTAATTCTCCAGCTGGTTGAATCATCACTGCAGTTACTTCAGAGACATCTCCAGGGAGATGATTGGTATATTCTATCATTGCTCTATCACCAACTTCTAGACTCAGGGCCATTACATCAATCCCATTTAAATCTACCTCTATTAAATTACTCAGTTCACCTCCCATATAAATTGGATCTAAACTAAGCATAGCCACACCATTTTCAATGCTATCAATTGTACCTTCAAAAGCTCCACCTACCATCATTTCTAACATCATCTCATCCTCCGAGAGCATCTCATCTACTAATATCATCTCTTCTTCACCAGGAATTGGTACAACTTGCACTGCCGCTAAATCATTATTAATGTCATAATCAGCCTCTTCCAAAGCTGTAGTCATTACATTTCCCCCCAAACCAGCAACTATAAACCCAATCAAAACCGTAATAAAGCCAATAGAAACTATGCCCATAATTATTTCTAAAACCAGGGCAATACTATTTAGAATAATTCCCGCATTACTTTTGCCCCCGCTTTGTTTACCTTTTATACCAAAAATAAGTCCGGCAATAGTAAAAGGTAAAATAAAGAAATTAAAAAGAAATGATAAAATCAAAGAAATTATTCCAATTGTCCGCGAAGATATCTCCCAACCACTCACTTGAGTCTTGACTTGCTCACTCATCTGAGCATTAGACATTTCTACCCCAGTTTCCCCAGTTATATTTTCACTCATCATTATTGCCTTTCCATAGCTTAATAATAAAATTATTTTAAAACAAAAAAGTAAAAATGTCAAATTGTAGTCTTGGCGGAAGCGGTGGGACTCGAACCCACGATGGGAAAACCCGACAGTTTTCAAGACTGTTGCCATAGCCACTAGGCGACGCTTCCAAAAA
>CAYJFT010000003.1:2614-4975 GCA_964369765.1 uncultured Pseudomonadales bacterium
AAAGTCTAAAATGACTAATAATAACTATTATAGCAGTCTCTAGCTTTTTTTTCTGGGTCAATTATGTTAAAATCAATAAATGAAAAAATCATATTTAATTATTCTCTTACTGCTCTTGATAGGGGGTTTGTTTTTAGTTATTTTCCTCCCCACCATTTCTACTATTATCCCCAAAATATTTCACTTAATCCAAGCCGAGGACTATCAAGGCCTGGCCATTTATTTACGCTCTTTTGGTGTTTTGGGTGCTAGTATCCTTTTTATCCTACAGTTTTTACAAAGCTTATTGCCAGTTTTTCCAGTAGTAATTTTGCAATTGGTAGCTGGGATTCTTTATGGTCCCTATTTGGGCACTCTCATTGTAGTTATCGCCAATGCTTTGGCCAATATCTTGGTTTTTACCATTTTGCATCGCCTGGACAAAAACCGTTTAGATCAATTATTCCGTTTTCGCTGGTTACGCAATTTTCGTCATTATTTCCAAAGCAAAAACGCTACCACTGTGGTTTTCTTTTTTTACCTTTTGCCCCTTTCCAATGGCTTTATTCCTTATCTAGCCGCTACTACCAAAATTACTTATCGCAATTTTATTTTTGCCCTCTTACTAGCCACTACCCCTATGACTTTTCTGACAGTTTATTTAGGTGATAGTATTTTTCGGGGACAATGGCTACGGTCAGCTATTATTTTTGTCCTGATAGTAGGCGCCACTATTGGCCTCTATTTTCTCAAAAACCCCATTTTACGCTTCTTGCGCTCAGGTAAAAAACTCTTTCAGTCTCGCACTTAAACTATAGCTTTGCACTCCACTTTAGCCAACCAATAAGTCAGCATCTTGGCTATGATAAATCTGGGCATAAAAGCCTTTTTGGGCCAAAAGCTCTGAGTGACTCCCGCTCTCTACAATCTGGCCATCTCGCATAACCAGGATAATATCGGCATTTTTCACTGTAGAGAGACGATGAGCTATCACCAAACTTAATCGTCCAGCCAATAATTTCTGCATTGCTTGTTGGATAGCATATTCTGTCAAGGTATCTACATTACTAGTTGCCTCATCTAAAATCAATGCCGGTGGGTCTAATAAAAAAGCTCGGGCAATTGCCAAAAGCTGTTGCTGACCTTGACTTAAATTAGTAGCACTAGGATTAATCTGGGTTTTATAACCATCTTCCAAATGAGTAATAAAATCATGGGCATGGGCTTTTTTGGCCGCTTCCTCTACTTCAGTCATGCTTGCCTTGCTTTTTCCCAAGCGAATATTATCTGCCACGCTCCCAGAAAATAAGTTTACTTCTTGCAAAACTACCCCAATTAAATCACGAATTTCTTTTCTCTCTGCCAGAGCAATATCTTGATCATCAAATAAAATCTCCCCCCGTTCTGGATCATAAAAGCGCAATAATAAATTGGCCAAAGTTGTTTTGCCGCTCCCTGTTGGTCCCACCAAAGCCACCATTTGACCAGCTTTGGCTACAAAATTAATTTGCCGTAAAACTTTTTTACCAGGTAGATAAGAAAAATCCAAGTTTTTAATTTGTAAGGATTTTTTTAACGACACCTTTTCGATTGCTTGTGCCGGTTTACTCTCACTTTCTTCTTCAAAAATTTTCATCACTTTGGCCCCACTAACGATTGCCAATTGAATCATCATAAATTGCCCTGCCAATGTGCCTAGTGGTCTGGTAAACTGACGCTGGTATTGCATAAAACTAGAAATTACCCCCACTTGTAGCAAACCAGCAAAAGCCAAACCTCCACCCAAAATTGCCAAAATCACTACATTTAAATTATTCATCAGAATTACCACTGTCATCATTAGTCCCGAATAAAAATTAGCCATAAAATTACTTTGATAATAATTATCCGCCAATTGGTCAAAAGCTTTTTTACTTACCTGCTCTTTGCCATAGGCTTTGATTAAAATTGTCGAGTTGAGGTTTTCTTCGGCATAAGCATTAATCTCCCCAATTTGCTCTTGTTGTTTACTCATGTGTTTATTAGCTCGCTCGCTAACTATTTTGCTCAGAAAAAAAGTCAATGGCACAGTTACCAAGGTAGCCAAAGCCAGCCAGACATTTTGATAAAACATCAGTCCCAATGAACCAACTACTAATAAAACACTAGATAAAATTTGCGTAGTTGCTGTAGAGAGGGCATTATATAAATTATCCAAATCATTGGTTAAATTACTCATAATTGAGCCAAAAGACTTTTGATCAAAATAACTCATTGGCAAAGTCTGCAATTTCTGATATACATCGGCGGGCCATTGCGGCCCCCCTATGGGGCGCCATTGCCGCCCCGCGGGGGGTGGGCACCCAAAAAAAAACCGAGGGCAAAAAATAAGGCCCCCCAAAA
>CAYJFT010000003.1:4985-19920 GCA_964369765.1 uncultured Pseudomonadales bacterium
TTTATAAAAATAACTCTTTGTAAACGTCTCCAATTTCTTATATATATGGGGGCTAATTCCCGCCACCATTCTGGCGACAATTCGCGCCAGGACTGTCTCTTGCAACCAATAAAAGATGCTAGAGAAAAAGTAAGTCCCCACTAAAACTATCAAAATACCAAGCATATCCTGATAATGCCCAGCAATAATATAATCATCTATAATTGTACTAACTATTAGCGGTCCTACCAATTGGAAACCTGTGGCTAGAAAAACAAAAATAATAATAAAAATAAAAGCCAAGCGCTCTGTTTTTAGATAAGGAATAAAGTGTTTGAGAAAAAAACGCAATTCTTCCCTGCTAGCTTTTCTTTTGCTTTTCCCCATCGCTCCACCCTGATTATTACCCGGTTGCATTAATCATCCTCCTTTTGTAAACGATCTATTTCTTGGTAAATTTTGTCTTTTTTTAGCAATTGCTGATGGGTGCCCGCATTATGCAGCTTACCATCTTCTAAAACAAAAATCTGTTCACAATCACGCACGCTGCTAATTCTTTGACTGATAATTATTTTTGTTTGACCCGGGACTTTTTTTGCCAAGCCTTCCTGCACCAATTGTGCTGTTTTCATATCTAAAGCACTAGTGGTATCATCCATCACCAAAATCTGCCCATTTCTACTTAGAGCCCTGGCCAAACTCAAGCGCTGTCTTTGCCCACCAGAAAAGTTTGCCCCTTTACTAGCCACTTTGCGCTTTAGTTTTTCTTCTTCTTGATTAATAAAGCCTTCGGCTTGGGCTACATTTAGAGCTAGGGCGATTTTACTCTCGTCCAGACTTTCACCCCAAACCAAGTTTTCCTCTACCGTCCCAGAGAGTAAAATCGCCTGCTGTAAAACTATAATCACTTTTTCTTTTACTTCTTGGAGTGGATAATCACGTAAGTCCACACCGTCAATCAAGATAGATCCACTGCTGGGATCATAAAGTCTATTAAGCAAGCGGGCTATAGTAGACTTACCACTACCAGTAGTGCCAATAATCCCCACTGTGGAACCAGCGCCAATTTTTAGACTCAAATTTTCTATCGCTGGTAAACAATCTTTGCTATAAGAAAAACTAACATTTTTAAACTCAATTTCGCCCAGTTCAATTTTACTTTTACTTGTTTCTTTTGCCTCATACAAATCAGGCTCAATTTGCATAATTTCTTTTATCCTACTCACACTGACTCTGGTGCGCATAATCATAATAAAGATAAAAGAGACCATTAAAAAAGCAAAAAGCAGTTGTGATAAATAACCAATGGCTGCAATTAGCGTCCCCACTTCCATAGCCCCGCTCCCTACCAATTCTCCGCCCTGATTTAAAACCAAAGCAATCGCTAAATTAAAAACAAACATCATAGCTGGAATAGCCATAGCAATAATTTGCCCAGATTTTTGCGCACTAACTTTTAAATCTGTATTAAGCAAACCAAATTTTTTAACTTCACTCTCTTCTTTATTAAAGCTTTTTACCGTCTTAATCCCCCGCAAACTTTGTGACATTTGATTATTTAACTTGTCAGTAATTTTTTGCAATTTTTGAAAAATGGGCAAAGCAAATTTGCCCATCAAAAAAACAATCAGAATAATTAGTGGTGATAAAATTAAGACAATTTCTAGCAATTGCGTATTAATCTGAGCCAAAAAAAATAACGACCCCAGAAACATTAGCGGCGCCCGGGCAGCCACGCGCAAAACTTGCACCAGCAAGTTTTGCGCCTGCGTAATATCATTAGTCAAACGAGTTAAAAGCGCTCCGGGTGTTAATTTTTCTACCTGCGCCAAAGACAAACTTTGGATTTTACCAAAAAGCGCCTTGCGAATATTACGACCAAAATGAGCCGCTACCAAATTAGAAAGATAAACTGAAATCAGCGAAGCCACTATGCTAAAAAGTAAAAAACCTAGCATCTTGCCCCCCACACTCCAAATAATACTGGCCTCACCACCAGCTTCATAAGTATTAACAATTTGCGCCAATAAATTTGGCTGCTGCAGTTCGGCCACTACCTCACCCAAAACTACCACAGGAGCCACAAAAAGAATCCACTTGAATTTACCACTATATTGCCAAAAGATTTTCCACATAGAATTTCATTATACAATAAAAAGATTGTATTAGGGGCACAAAAATGTTATAATCTACCCTTATGCTTCATCTTTACTCTACTAGCAATCACAGTGATCAGCTCCAAGAAGTCAATAGTTTTACCAAAGCCAAATGGATTAACTTAATTGAGCCCACCGAAAAAGAAATTGACCTGGTCATTAAATATTATAATGTTGAGCGTTCTTTTTTACGCGCTGCTCTAGACAAGGACGAAGGTGCTCGCTCCGAGATTGAAGACGATCAAACCCTAATTATTTTTGATGTCCCTATGTCTCGCAGCCGTGACGCCATCTATACCTTCGAGACTTTACCTCTGGCTTTAATTGTCCTCCCCAAGGTTTTAATCACTGTCACTCTCCGCGACAATGCAGTCATTAAATCCCTCCTGCGCCGCCCCCCCAAAGCTTGGTATCAAAATACTCAATCTTATTTTGCCCTACAAATCATCCTTCGCTCTATGACTGTTTATTTAGATTATCTCAAAAAAATTGACCAACGCTCACGCCAATTAGAAACCCAACTTTATGAGTCTATGCAAAACAGCGAGCTAATTAAAATGCTGGGTCTGCAAAAATCCCTAGTGTACTTTACCACTTCTCTTAAATCCACCGAGACCATGCTCAATAAATTTAATCGCTCCTCCAAACTCTTGCGCACCGAGGCTAATCAAGAGCTTTATGAAGATGTCATCATCGAAAGCAATCAGGCTTTGGAAATGGCTAATGTTTATAGTAATACTTTGGCCGGAGTCATGGACGCCTTTGCCTCTATTATTAGCAATAATCAAAACTTGGTCATGAAGACTTTGACTGTCGTCACCGTAGTCATTGCCATTCCCACTCTCATCTTTTCCTTTTTTGGTATGAATGTTGATCTCCCCTTCGGGTTTTTTTCTGGTTCACTGCTTTCCTGGTTAATCCCCATTGGCCTGGCTTTGATTTTTGCTCTCTTGACTATTTTATTTTTGTGGCGCAAAAAAAGTTTATAATTAAATTTGGCACTTCAGAAAATAGAGTGCTAATTTAGAAATATCAAAAAAACCTTGATGTATCAACATAATTTGCAAATCTACTCAAGAAAAAGCCCTATAATCACAAAAATTTCAAAAACTACCAACTCAAGCAAAAAAATTTTATCGCAAATAACGCGTGATTATAAAAGACTCAAAATATATCTTGTAATAATTAATTAGAAAAAATTTCCAACCATATAATTCTCCAAAAAAATGCTTTAATTATATTATGACCGAATAAGTATTAATTTACTAGTAAAAAAAATAAAGATAAACTAAAAACAAATAAAAATAATTAAATTTAATCTTAGTTTAAATAAAAATAAATCAACCTAATTTATTTTTTAGTTTCAAAGTAATCTCTTTGGGCTTTGCGCAAGTCCATTTCTTCGCTCAGTTTGTCATGTTTAGCTTTGCGCTTACCTTGTTTGGCAATAACAATTATTACTAGGGCCACAATTATCACGCCCCCCACAATAATCGCTATATAAACTGGCAGAAAATAAATTGTTTGCTCCCACACTGCCTCTGTCTCACCATTTAAAGCAAAACTAATATTAAAAATTCCCAGCAAATTATTTGGTAAAACAAATTCATCAGTCAAAGAAATTTGCCCAGCTTCATTTTCCACCTTGCCCCGGACTAATCTTTCGCTCTGGCCCAAAATTAAATCTGGATAAGTTTCCCAACTCCACAGCTCTGCCCCAGAAAAATCCTTTATACTTATTACTCCATTGATTAAACTCCCATAACCTCCCAAGTTTTGTGCCAAAAGTTGAAATTTATTCTCACTAAAAGTATCATTAACTATTGATAGCTCCAGAGGAGAAATTGCTAAATTTACCCCATAATCATCCGGATTACCAATAGCCACAATCAAATTACTACCCATTTGCAAATTGACCTGACTGACATTATTTGTCAGAGCCTCTTGGGTAAAATTAAAAAGTAAAGTCAGTGGATATTCTTTCTCTGCTGTTCCTGCTGGTGGATTAAGCCGCACCATTACTTCTCTTTCTTCTCCGGCGCGCAGTTTTATTGCCCCACTGCTTGCCTCAGCCAGTTCTATCCACGGGAACTCTAGCTCGTCTATTAAAAGTGGCTGGCCATACAAATCATCGGGCTCAAAACTGCACGCCTCCATCCTCACTTCTATTTCCCGCTCACTAATATTAACCAATTTATATGGCAATAAAGTTTCTTGTCCCACTGCTACAATTACATAATCATTCACCGGCGAGACTTGCAGCAAGCTTTGTGCCTCTACCATCTCTACATTCATTAATCCCCCCAAAAATCCACTTGCTCCAATTATTACCATTGCTAAAATTAAATAAAGTCTCTTCATCCTACTCCTTTAAAAATTTGGCACAATCGTATATGACACTATATTACTATATGTCCCCGCTTCATTGGCTCCAGACACTGCAATTTGATAATCAAGTTCTATGGTCCTATCACTTAAGACATTATCTACACTTTGATCCTGAGCAATCAGCACCGGCTCCTGGCCCAAATTAGCTGAGGGAAAAGGTCTGTACTTGCTCCCGCCACCAAAATCTGCCACGCTGTCTTCTCCGGCCACACTATAGCCTGCCCCCACCGCATTAGGATTACTCCAAAAACCCGCCTGTTCAATTGTACATAAACCATCATCGCAGCTAGTTCCAGCAATAATATTTCTTGCCCCCGCTTCATTGCTCAAATTGCTCCCATTTAATAGTAGCGGATGATTTTGTTCTATATACAAACTATAACCCGCCGGCAAATTAGAATTTAATTGCAAGCTATTTTCTAGCTTGGCCAAAGTCCCCACACTCAGGGTAGCAAAATTAAGATTTAAATTATCTATAATCACAATCAGCGTGGGATCAGGACATTCCACTAATTGATAAGGCGAACCTGCTTCTCCGGTCCCCCCCGTCCCACAAACATCTTGATTTAAATAAAATGACGGTGACAAACGATTAACACTATAATTTGGTTCCGCGGTAGCCTCAAAAGTACTTAGCTCACCACTTAGACTATTAACCACCTGAATTTGATTGCCCGTCCCTGTCCCGGTATACCAACCCTCTACTGCTGCTGGTCCATAACCCTGGCCACCATCGCTCAAGCTAGCATTATTATAAATACTCTTGACTTGCTCCCAATCACTCGCCCCAATCGCCCCTACCTTATCTCCCACACTTCCCCCTTCTATTTCCCAAGCTCGCTCCTCCAAAAAACCAATTTCTTCTTCACTAAGAATACTTAGAAAACCAGATTCACTACTATTTAATTGTTCTTGATTCTGTAAGACAGTCGCCCTCACCAGACTAGGAACCAAAAAAACTCCTCCCCAAAAGAAAGTACTTATTATAATAAATTTAAGCCAAGTTTTTTTCACTAACTACTATCTTAAAGAAAAAAATCAAAAATGTCAAGCCGCAAAATTAGTCATCCAAAAAATGCCAAAATGTGTCATAATAACCATATGACTCACAACTATCACTTGCCCAAAATTATTGCCTGCGATTTAGACGGCACTCTTTTGGATAGTCAATATCAAGTCCCTCCCTCTACCAAAGATTATTTTCGTTATTTGCGCTCCCTAGGTCATATCTTGGTGGCTGCTACTGGTCGCTATGGCGCTCACGCTTATCAGGATTTGGGTCAGCCGGCAGAAATTGATTATCTAGATTACTTAATTCTTAATGCCGGCGCCTATATTTACGACCTGCGCCAAGCCACCGTCATTGACAGTCGTCACTTACCTCGCCCTACTTTGGAAAAACTTTTTCATCACGCCAAAGCCGAACAATGCCTAAGTTTTAATGTTTTCTCACAAGACACTTTTTACTGTCATCACCCTGACCCAAATTGTCCTCCTAATGATAAATATCAACGCCAATATATTAATTCTCTAGCCGATTTGCACCCAGACGAAAATATTTATCACGCCTCTATTGACTTTATTGATTTACCCGCCGTAGAAGCTTTTGGTAAAAACGATGCTAATTATCACGACCTGCATCTCTATGTTTTTTATCAACCAGATCGCGATTTGCCCTGGATAGAAGTTCATCCCGCCGGCGCAGATAAATTTACTGCTCTTTGCCAGCTCTTGGAGCGTCATAATTTACCCGCCACAAGCTTAATTACTTTTGGTGATAGCGCCAATGATATGCAAATGATTGAAAAAAGTCATCTGGGTGTAGCTATGGCCAATGCCTTGCCAGAGTTAATCGCTGTTGCCAATCAAGTTGCTGGTCATCATAATCAAAAAGGGGTAGAGAACTGGTTGCGCCGGTATTTCGCTGCTTAAATATAATTTAAAATAGATAAAACAAACTACCGAGGATTCCTCGGTAGTTGCCCCCTCCACCTTAACATTATCCCCCCACCCACCCAAATCCCTTATATATATAGTATAATACCCCTATGTCAAAAAAATCACCAATGCTCGAACTTGTAGCCTTTTGCAAATCCCGCGGTTTTGCTTATCAATCCAGCGAAATCTATGGTGGGATGAGCGCTATTTACGATTATGGCCATTATGGCACTCTCTTGAAAAACAATATCCGCGATCTCTGGTGGCAAAATATGGTTCAGCTTCACCCCGAAGTTATTGGTCTAGACAGCGCCATTTTTATGGCCCCCACCGCTTGGAAAGCCTCTGGTCACCTCGACAATTTCGATGATCCACAGGTGGATTGCAAAACTTGTCATGCTCGGATGCGCGCTGATCACATTCTGGAAGAATTTGGGATCAGCGCCGACAAACAAACCCTGGAATTCATTAATAGCGAATTAGACAAACTCCGTACCGCCGATAAACTCCGCTGTGTCAATTGCGGCGGTAAAGAACTTACCCCAGCCAAGCGTTTCTCTCTGATGGTAAAATCCAATATTGGCGCCCCTACCGATGATTTTAGCCAGGAAAATACCGTTTACCTACGCCCAGAAACTTGCGGCGGCATTTATCTTAATTACAAAAATGTTCAGGATTCCCTCCACCCCAAACTTCCTTTTGGTATCGCTCAGGTTGGCAAGGCCTTTCGCAATGAAATTATCGCCCGCCAATTTATTTTCCGCACCCGCGAATTTGAGCAAATGGAAATGCAATATTTTCTCTCACCCGAGCAAATGGCCGAAAAATATGACAGCTGGAAAGCCAATCGTTGGCAGTGGTATTTGGATTTGGGCATCTCCCCGGATAAAATCCGCTGGTATCAGCATGAAAAATTGGCCCATTATGCCAGTGCTGCCTATGATATCGAATACGATTTTCAATTCTTGGGCGGTTATAAAGAAATCGAAGGCATTCATGCCCGCGGCGACTGGGATCTCACTCAACACGCCAAATTTTCTGGCGCCGACCTCACTTATTTTGATCAAAAAAACAATCTTCGTTTTACCCCGCATATTATGGAAACTTCAGTCGGCTTAGGCCGCCTCTTCCTGATGTTTATCGATCACGCTTATACCCGCGAAACATTGCCCAATGGTGAAGAACGCACTGTTCTTAAACTCCATCCTCGCTTGGCCCCAATCAAAGCCGCTGTCTCGCCACTTTTGCGCAATAAACCCGAGCTTGTTGCTCTAGCCCAGGACGTTGCCGCCACCCTCCGCCCCCTCTATCAAATTGAATATGATGACAATGGCAATATCGGTAAACGCTATCGCCGCCAAGACGAAATCGGCACCCCCTATACTATTACTATCGACTTTGATTCTCTCACCGCCCAAGACGTCACCGTCCGCGACCGCGACACCATGAATCAGGAACGTGTCCCCCTAGATAAACTACCAGAGTACTTAAAAAGTAAATTAGGCTTTTAGTAATTGCAGAGCAAAAAGTGAGAAATAAATGAGATTAACTATTATAATAGTCACAAGATGAAAAACTTAATCTATAAATTGAAACGCCCTCTCCACTTTTTCAAGACTGGAGTCCTTGGTGGTCTTCCGGCGCAAATTCTCACTGGTTTTCCCCAGAAAAAACTCAAAATTATTGCTATCACTGGTACAGACGGCAAAACCACTACTTCTTCTATGGTCTATCAATTCTTGCGCCAAGCTGGTTATAAAGTGGGCTTAATTTCTACCGTGGCCGCTTATATTGGCGAGCAAAAAATTGACACTGGCTTTCATGTCACCTCGCCCCACCCACGCCCGCTCTATCGTTTTATGCAGCAAATGGTGGCGGCCAAGCTAGAATACTTGGTTTTGGAAGTTACTTCTCAGGGCGCTTATCAGTATCGCACTT
Organism: uncultured Pseudomonadales bacterium; assembly: GCA_964369765.1. GTDB lineage: Bacteria > Patescibacteriota > Microgenomatia > UBA1400 > PJMF01 > JAUNST01. The sequence goes on from CAYJFT010000003.1 coordinate 13,385, forward strand.
GGGGCATTACCCCAGAGATTGTTGGTTTAACCAATTTGGACTTTGAGCATTTGGATTATCATTTAAATCAAGAAAATTATTTAGCCGCCAAGGCTTTGGTTTTTCGCGGCGCGGCTGTAGCCGTCTTGAATCAAGATCAGTCCACCTTCCCCCTTTTCCGCCGCGCCCTAGACAAAAAAACCAAACTGATTACCTATTCGCGCGAAACTCGCTTTAGCGCCGGAGTAGAAAAAACTCTCCGCGCCACTTTGCCAGAAGACTATAATCGCCTCAATGCTTACCTGGCTATCACCATTTGTAAACAAATTGGCATTAATGACAAAGACATTATTGCTGCTCTAGAAAATTATACCCTGCCAGAAGGCCGCATGGAAATTGTTCCCAATCAATTGGGTTTTACCATGCTTGTTGATTTTGCTCACACTCCCCAGGCTTTGGAAGCCGCCCTAAAAAACATTCGCAAAAATCATTTGGCTCCGGGCAAAAAATTAATTGGCTTGGTAGGTTGCGCTGGTTTACGCGATTATCAAAAGCGTCCCAAAATGGGTCGAATCTTGGCCGAAAAATCCGACCTAGCGATTTTTACCGCCGAAGACCCCCGTAGCGAAAACATTTGGGCCATTATTAATCAAATGAAATCTAACTTGGGCCATTATCATAGCCGGGTCATCTCTATTGCTAATCGTGCTCAAGCCCTGGAATTTGCTATTCGCCATTATGGCAATCAGGGTAATACTATTGCCATCTTTGGCAAAGGTCATGAACAAAGTATCAATTATGACGGTAAAACTGAAACACCTTGGAATGATTTACTTGGCAGTAGAGAAATTATCAAAAACTTAGAAAAAGAAATTCTCAAAGAGAATAAAAAATAATTTATGCTAGAGCTTCCCAATTTGCTTGAAAAACAAAATTTTTACTTAGTTGGTATCAAAGGCGTGGCTATGACTGCTATGGCCTCTTGTTTGCAAGACGCTGGTAAAAATGTAGCTGGTAGCGATATTAGCGAAGACTTTGTCACCAAGCCCAGCTTGGACAAATTGGGCTTGACCAAAATAGCTACTTTTGAGCAAGCTCTCCCAGATGATATAGAAGTGGTAATTTTTTCTGGCGCTAATGGTGGTTCTCATAACCCTCAGGTAGTTGCCGCTCAGGCCGCCGGCCTGATTGTCCTCTCCCACGCCCGCGCCTTGGCCGCCCTTTTTAATCAAAAAGACGGCCTAGCGGTCTGTGGCGTGGGCGGTAAGTCCACCATTAGCGCCATGATTGCTTTTGCTACTAATCAGTTTGCCCCCCAAAGTTATGCAGTGGGTGTGGGAGAAATAATTGGTTTGCAGAAAACTGGTCAGTATTTACCAGAGAGTCAATTTTTTATTGCCGAAGCCGATGAATATGTTGAAGACCCAGCCACTTTAAGCTCAACAAAGCAGACTATTATTCCCCGCTTTGCTTACTTGCAGCCAAAAATTATTATTTGTTCCAGCTTGCGCTATGATCACCCCGATGTCTATCGTGATTTTGCTCATACCCAAGAAACTTATTTACAATTTTTCCAATCTTTACCAAACTCTGGCACCCTGATTTACAATGCTGATGATGTCAATTTGTCTGCCCTGATAAAAAAAATCACCAATCCGCATTTAAAACTCCTTAGTTATGGCCAGACAGAAGACGCAGACTTTCGCTTGCTCTCTTATCGTCAGGAAAATGGCCAAGCTCAATTAATTATTACTTATGGTGATTATGTTTTTGACTTAATCACCAAGCTCCCTGGTATCTTTAATGCTTATAATTTTACTGCCGCCCTTGCGGCTGCTGTACCCATGGGCTTACGTTTGGATTGGTATTCCCCGGGGGTCGCCGATTATCACAGCGGCGCCCGACGCTTTCAATTAATCGGCGAGCGCCAGGGCGTCATTTGCTATGATGATTATGCCCATCACCCCGATGAAGTAGCCGCCGCCATTCAGGCCATCAATGAATTTCATCCTGGCAAAAGAATCGTCATTGCTTTTCAATCTCATACTTATTCGCGCACCAAGCAACTTTTCTCAGAGTTTGTCCAAGCTTTTGCCACTGCACCAGAATTAGTAATGATTGACATTTTCCCCTCTGCCCGCGAGGCCTTTGACCCTACAGTTTCCTCTGACACCTTATGTCAGGCTATACAAAAAGCCTATCCTACTCATCAAGTGCAAAATTTGCATACCATCTCTGCTTTGCAAACTTACTTAAATTCGCTTCCCGCTGACACGGTTTTTCTTACCCTAGGCGCGGGCGATATTTATCACGTTTACGATTAAAATTTTTCTCACTCTATTCGCCCGCACTCATATTTATTGACTCTAAATTGTTTTTACCTATGCTTCAAATCAAAAAAAATCCCGATATATCGGGATTTTTTAGAATTAAAAACAATTAAAACTAATTACTTAACAAAACATAAAAGTAATTACTCCCCACTGGCATCACTTGGTCTTGGGTATAATTAGTCCAAATCTCTCCATCCCAAACAGCCACAGACAAAGATTCTTGTCCTGGGAAAGTCACTAAAGCTTCAGTTACATCAGGAACATCTGTAAAGTTAATTTGATAAGCCACCGGCACTGTCCCATTATCTTTACCACCATCAGGAACCATCATTACTGATCCAGTTAGTCCGGCTGGTAAGCCCATAGCTTGCATAATCAGATAATCACTTTCCTCGGCCAGTCCAGCTGCTTCAATTGCAAAAGCACCATCTTCGGTCTCGCTATTTTCCAAACCAGTTTCAAAATATGTCCAGGTATTACCCACAGCATAAGCCTCTGGACCATCAAAATTAATCGTTACTAAACCACCAGAAACATTATTATTAATACACGCTCCCCCAGCGCTACAAGTCCCAAAACGATTTTCTGTACTAGTAGGCAAGCTACTTAAATCTAAATCACCCATATCACCTTGCTGACCTTCTTGGGCTTCTGTTTCTGGTACTTTTACCTGTGCCCCAGAAGAATTAACCGCACTAGCCCCAATCACATTATAAACAAAGTCAAATTCCGCTTCTGTAGCATCTTTGCGTACTTCACTTACTTGTATGCTAACAAATCTGCCCCCATCTTTACCAAAAGGTTGTAAAGTTACCACTGGTCGCTCTTCCAGAGCAATTACATTAACCGGAGCAGAAATTCTTTTTTTGGGCGCTTCAGTTTCCTCTACTACCACTGGAGCTTCTTCACCACCCATCAGATTAACAGCCACCACAATTGCGATTACCGCTACCACTACTACCCCCACAATTACCAAAATTTTTGTTTGTTTTTTCTTCATAATTTCTCTATTTTAGCACAAAATTTGCAAAATTGTGATACAATTACAATATTAGTAAGCAAAAAAGATTGGCAGATTATGTTTAAAAGATTTGGTAAAAAAGCTCAGGAGAAAAAGAAGAAAAACCTCACTATTTACTTAATTTTACGCGCCTTGGTTTTACTTGTCTTAGTCCTTAATCTCTTCCAAGGTGAATATTATAATGTCTTTCTCTGTGCCCTTACTCTGGTCCTTTTTCTTCTTCCCCAGCTTATCGAACGCCGCTTCAAAATTATTCTCCCAGACTTTTTAGAAGGTATAGTTTATCTTTTTAACTTCTCCCCCGAAATCCTGGCTCAAAACCAAAAATTTTACGGCAATTTCCCCATTTGGGATACAATGCAGCAAACACTCAATGGCTTTATGGCCGCCGCTGAGGGTATCACCCTAATTGACATTCTCAATCGCAATAAAAAGCTTCATCTTAGTCTTACTCCATTTTTTGTCGCCATCGTCTCTTTTTCTTTTAGTATGACCATTGGTGTTCTCTGGGAGTTTTTTGAATGGGGCATGGATGAAATCTTTCTCACCGATATGCAAAAAGATCGCCTCCCCACTACTATCTCTAGTGTTTATTTAAATCCCTCTGGTGAAAATGAAGCAGTAATTATTGATAATATTCAGTCTACTATTATTACCGCTTTGGATGATGCCGATCAAGAAATTTATTATACTATTGACGGCGGCTATTTAGACATTGGCCTCAAAGACACTATGAAAGACATGTTTGTCAATTTTATTGGTGCCATTGTCTTTACTATTATTGGCTATCTATATATCAAAGGCCGCGACGACAAACACTTTGCCGCCCGCTTTATTCCCCAGCTAAAAAAATAAATGAAAAAAGTCCAAGTCTCTATTAAAAATGAAACCACTTTAGAGCTCCAAGAAATCGGTCAACCCGGAGACATTATTGATTTAAGCAGTCTACATGAGCTAGATATAGACAAAACTACCATTAATAATGTGGTTGCCTCAATTAAAAAAGATGTTTTCAATCAAGAAATTGAAAAAGTTAAATCCACTTTGGAGCGTGAAAATGCCCTCCAATTAGAATTGTCCCAAAAGGATTTGCAACAAAAAATTAATGTCTTGGAACAAGAAAAAAGCGCTGCTGTCAAATTAGCTCAAGCCAATGAAAAAAACCACGCCCAACTAGAGCTTTCCACTCTACAACAAAAAATTACCACTCTTCAGTCTCAGCTCTCCACCGCTCAGACAGAGTCCAAGCTGGCTATCACTCAAGCTGTTATTAAAGTAGAAAAAGAGCGCGATACCTTAGAACTACAATTGGCCCAAAAAGATACTCAGTATCAACTCCAAGAAACCTCGCTTAAAAACGACTTTATCAGTAAACTTCAGAGTAAAGACGAAATGATTGCTTATTACAAAGATCTCAAGCTCAAACAATCCACCAAAATGCTTGGTGAAACTCTGGAGCAACATTGTGAAATTGAGTTTAATAAACTCCGGCCTACTGCCTTTCCTGCCGCCTATTTTGAAAAGGACAATGACGCCCGCACCGGTAGTAAAGGCGATTATATTTTCCGCGATTATACCAGTGAAGGCGACGAATATATCTCTATCATGTTCGAGATGAAAAATGAAAATGAAACCACCGCTACCAAAAAGAAAAATGAAGATTTTTTCAAAGAATTGGACAAAGACCGCCGTGAGAAAAAATGCGAATACGCCGTACTAGTTTCGCTTTTGGAAGCTGATAATGAGCTTTATAATCAAGGGATTACCGATGTTTCTTATCGCTATAGCAAAATGTATGTCATCCGCCCCCAGTTTTTTATTGCCATGATTACTATTTTGCGTGGCGCTGCTCTCAACTCCGTTGCCTATCAGCGCCAGTTAGCCGAGTATAAAAATCAAAATTTGGACATTGCCAATTTTGAAGCTCAAATGGAGGAGTTTAAAAGTAAATTTGGCCGTAATTATGATTTAGCCAGCCGTAAATTCGCTACCGCCATAGAAGAAATTGATAAAACAATTGCGCATTTGAAAAAAACCAAGGCTGCTCTACTTTCTAGCGAAGATAATCTGCGCCTAGCCAATCAAAAAGCTACTGAACTCACCATCAAACGCCTGACCAAAAATAATCCCACCATGCAAGAAAAATTTGCTGCCCTAGAGAAAAAAACTTAAACCACTTTTTTGCCTCATTTTTGCCCCAATTAGGCTTTTTGCTGCCTTTACATTTGCTATTTTTTCCTCTATAATGGCTGTTAGAAAAGTCTAAAAAATTATGACTTGTAAATCAAGGAAACTACTAGCATTCCTATTTTTTTGGAGCCTTATTTTTGGCCTAGGTTTTTTGGCGCCACAAAAGACCCCGCTCTGGGCTCAAGAAGCTGATAGTTCAGACTTTACCCCGCTCTCTCTAGAAGCCACTTCTTCCTCATATTTGCTCACTGGTGGCTTAACTTCTGGTTTGGGCAATTTAGATATAGCCATTGATAATCAGCTCCAAGAAGCCTTAGCTATTCCCTTACTTGGCTCTGATCTGGGTTTTTATCAGCGCGCCCGTTTTGCCTCGTCATCACCCTTAGTTGATCAGAATAACTTAATCAGGCTGCAAAATGCCCCTGTGGGCACTATTATCACCCTAGGGGGTGGCAAAGCAGTCAAAATGACTACCGATAATTATTATCTTTCCCTCAACACCTTGTGTTATCAGGAAAAAATTGAAGTCACCCCCAGGGTAGAAGAAGCCAGTAATACTCTCTTTCTTAGTGCAAACACCAATGGTTTTAGTCAGTGTTTCTGGACCTCTAGCCTACTTGATCAGCAAATTACTTATCTCACCAGCGATCAATGTCAAATTAGTGTTCCTCTTACCGGAGCCCTGGTTTCTTATACCGTCTATGCCACCGGTTGTGGTGATAAAGAAATCACTGGTAGTTTGGAGTATTCCGCTCTCCCTACCACCTTTCAAGCTTTTGAAGCCAAGCACTGTCAGTATTTAGAACCTTGCACCCTGGATGGCTGTGGCCCTCTTTCTACCCATCAACTTTATGATGAGCGCGACGGCAAAGAGTATTCTATTCGCCGTTTTCCCGATGGCAATTGCTGGATGATTGATGGCTTAGCTTATGGTGGCGACCCCCCCCCCCCCCGGGGGGGCGCCCCGGGGGGGTATAAAAATTTTTTTTGGGGGAACAAAAAAGCGGCCCCGA
>CAYJFT010000003.1:19930-38239 GCA_964369765.1 uncultured Pseudomonadales bacterium
TTTTTTGTTGGGGGGCAGGGAATTTTTTTTTTTTGGGGGGTTTTCCGCTTGGTTTTTGGGGGTTTGTTTTTTGGTTCCGGTTTGGGGGGCGCGGCCCCCTAGGGGGGGGTCGACGCCTGTGCTGATAAAAATAGTTTTGTTGGTGAAACTACTACGGCTCCCAGTAATTTTTTTGGTCCTGGTACTTATGGCGACTGCCGGTATAATCCCGATTACCCAGGCTATCTTTATAACTGGCAGGCAGCCATGCAAGAATCCAGCGCTGCCTACGGCAATCCTTACACCGGTCCCACTTATGCCGTCCAGGGCATTTGCCCCGCCGGCTGGACTCTCCCTTCCGGCGGTGAAACCGGCGACTTTACAGTGCTTAGTCAAATTCTTGGAGCTAGTGAAAGTAAAATTGTTTCTCAGAGTTTTATCAGTCAATACTATCTCAATCCTGATTATCTTAATATGGTCATGGCCGGAGTAGACACCGGCGAGCCAGATATCTTTATTCACGGCATTCAATCTGCCCTTTGGAGCTCTACTCCTGATGGTGATAATAATGCTTCTCGTCAGGTCACTGAAACCAGACAGCTTATTCCCAATTACTCTAGTCGCCGCTCTTTGGGTATGAATGTTCGCTGCATCAAGCTCACTCCTAGTCAACCAATTGTACCCCAGGTCACTTGCTTGGAAAATCAAGTGAGGATTTCTGCCACTCCTTTTGGCGGCGATACTTTCAAATGGTATTCCACCTCTCAGAGTCAAACTCCAATTGCAACTGATACAGAAATTACTATCGCCCCACCCACTAGTCAAGCCACTTATTATTTGGCTACTTACAATACTATCACTGGCGCCGAATCACTTGATCGTTTGCCAATTGTGGTCTCTGATAGTCAATGTGGTTATCTCCAAGACTACACTATGGCCGATGCTGCCACTCTCACTCCCTGCACCACCACAGAATGCCCCGCTGGCTCCTCTGTGGAGCTTATTGATCAGCGCGATGACAAGCAATATACTGTCCGGCTGATGCCAGACGGTAATCTCTGGATGGTGGATAATCTGGCCTATGGTGGTGATACTCTCAACGGTGGCACAGATGCTTGCGCCGGTAAATATGATTTTGATGGCAATACTACCACCGCTCCCACCGATATCTTTGGCCCGGGCACTTATGGTGACTGTCGCGGCCTGCCCGATTATTCTCAATATCTTTACAATTGGCAAGCGGTCATGCAGGCCGCCTCCGCCGCCCCCGAAACCAATTATACCGGTTCACAGGAAAATGTCACTGGCATTTGCCCCGCCGGTTGGGTTCTCCCCACCGGCGGCGTAGACGGCGATTTTGTCAATCTGAGCAAAATTCTTGGTTCCAATAGCACTGGTGGTTATGAGCATAATCGCGAGATTTCCACCCTATTTCTCTCTCCCGATTACTTCAATCTCCCTCTTACCGGGGTAGAAACCAACTCTGACACTCTTTTTGAGCCGGGTACCCACGCTGGTCTTTGGTCAAGCACCCAAGATAATAACAGTCGCACCTATCGCTTCACCAATCATCCCACTTTTTACTCGCCCAATTATGCCAGCGGCAAGGCCAATGGTTTTAGTGTTCGTTGCATAAAAAAAGAGTAGCACAAAATTCCATCATCTTACTCTAGATATACTCCTAGAGATTAAAAATCCAGCAAAAATTAAGCAAAAAGCCTGCAAAGCCTAGTCTTATTATGCGTCATTAATAATCCTCGCCACACCCAAATCTTCATTATAATTAAATCTGTATTATTGACAGTATCATAGAAAGGTACTTATGGATTTAATTAGCGCCTGGATGATGAATCAAGCTTGGTTTATCTTTCATATCATTGTCACCGTGGGGAGCTTAATTTGGATTATTGCATTGCAAATGCAAATTTCCAAGAAAAGCTAAAACCTAAAAAACAGGGGGGGTAGCTTTTTTAGCTACCCCCCCTGTTTTTATATACTATTAAATTTATACTCAATTACTCTTTACGAAAGCACATAAACCAGTCTAGGCAATACTGCTTATCATCTTTGCTCTCCACTCTCTCTTTGGCTAGGCCACAAGATCCGGGTGGGGGTACAATCACATCATCACCAGGCTGCCAATCTGCCGGGGTAGCAATTTGCTCGGCATCCGCTTTTTGCAAAGCCAAAATGATCCGCTTAATCTCGGCAAAATTCCGCCCAGTGCTTAGCGGATAATAGAGAATAGTTCTAATCACACCCTCTGGATCAATTACAAACACTGCCCGAACAGCCTGGGTATTGGATTGATTTGGTTGAATCATCCCATACTTTTTGGCCACATCCATCTTGATATCTTCGATCAAGGGGAAAGTCACTTCCAAGCCCTCTTTATCTTTCCACTTCAACTCTTTGATTTTGCGCAACCAAGCAATGTGAGCATAAAGCGAATCCACTGACAGGCCAACTAATTGAGTATTCAAAGCCTCAAATTCATCCATCATCGAGGCAAAAGTCATAAACTCGGTGGTACAGACGGGGGTGAAATCCGCTGGATGGGAGAACAAAATAATCCACTTACCAGCATAGTCGCTAGGGAAATTAATCTCTCCTTGGGTAGTTTTGGCGGCAAACTGCGGGGCCATGTCGCCGATTAAGGGCATCCGCGCGCTTTCCATTTTAGCTCCTTCGCAACCTCCGTGATGATGGCCGTGATGACCGTGGTGTTCATGTTGTCCACATTTGCAATCAGACATAATGTCCTTTCTGATTCTATTAATAATTATTTAAGATAATCAAGCTTATCAATTATGATTATAGCCTAAATTTAGCCCAGCTCTGCCGCTAATTTGTCCATCATTTTGATCAGTCTTTGTCAGCATATCTTTCACCTGCACCAACAACTTCGCCGTCTCCCGCCCAATCCCGTCCGTCGCCCCCGTCAGCAAAATAGTTTTCATACGTTAATTATAGACTATCGTGGTTGATAAATTGCTGTGAAAATAACGCAAGTACTTTAGAAATGACATAGGGTGGGGGAGAAAAACAAATCGATAAAATATCAGTTACTCAAGATTCCTGAGAAACTGAAAATTAATTTACTAATCCATTTTTTTCAAGTTCACTAATAAATCTAGTTATAATCTCATCATTTCTTTTTAATATTTCATCACAACCAAAATCATTAGTATTCATAGAAAGTTTAACAAGTTCATTAATATTAGTTCCTTTTTTATGAATACCATTAGCTGTTTGATAGCCGCAATATTTTTTCTTTTTATCGTCAAATCTGTAGTCAGACGCTCTCACATTAACAGTTTTTTCTAATAAACTCTTATTTCCAAGTAATTCCAATTCATCCTCACTGATTGCATCCATGTTAAGATCTCTTCTTTTTCTAGCAAAAATATGTTCAATCTGGAAATCATCAGATAATTTTATTAAAACTTGACCTTCATTTTCGTAAGCCCACCATGCAAGCATCGACTTAGTAATTGGTTTGTTATTGCTAAATTGAAAGTTCTCAATGCTATTAATAACCAACTCTTTTTTTATGGCTGAATTTTTGAAATTATTTGCATCACCATCAATGATACTTATCATTTCAGTAAAAATAGGAGTTCTTAGTGAATTAGAAGCATGATTAACAACAGAATTTGTCAGAACAAACAAAACCAAACTACTTAAGAAATTATAAAATTTATCTTCATCCAGCTGATTAGTCTCCGATTTGTGTTTCATAAAGTAAACAGAAACTATATAAGTCCACATATTATTGGGAGCAAAAGATAAAGTGCTAATTTTTCTCAAAACTCTCTCAGAAAATAACTCCTCATCTTGACTCAAAATATCATTCCAAAAATTAGCTAATAATATTATATTTTCAAAAACATCCTTATTTTTCAACAAAGTGCCAGAATTACTACCCTCATAAAACTTTCTTAGAGCTTCAGTAGTACTAGATTTAATTCCGAGTTTAGCTCTTTCATAGTACATATATCTAGTAAAAATTTCATCAAGAGGATTTTCATAATTTTTACCAAAGATTTTATTACACAATTCTTCCAAGTCTCTCCACTTTGCTATAAACTCATCTTTTAAGCCTAGACTTACATAATAGCGATACAAATGAGATTTAAAAATATCAGCATCAGCTAAAGGCTTACCTCGGTTGTTTAAGGTATTAAAGATATCTAGAGCAGTATCCTGGGATTCAGCTTCAATTGGCAATAAAATACAATTTTTTAATACTCTATTGGGTAAATAAATAAAGGCACTTGGGTTTATATTATTAAACTCATCAATTTTCTCTTGAAAAAATTTAAAGTTCTTAGCATATTTACTTTTACTATTTGCAGAAGCCTCTCCGTTCTTCAAAATTTCAATAAACTCCTCTTTGTCATCCTCCGTAGCAACCTGAGAATCAATCTTCACATTGTGATAATCAATGTCACCTAATTCGCCAACAAACCACAAACATCTCTCAATGTCCTCCTTGGCCAGCTTACTTTCCTTGTCTTCTCCTATTTTTAACTTATTATAAAAAGCTCTTAATAAAAGCATAATAGTGGTGATTCTTTGCTGACCATCAATAATTTCACTCTGATTATTATTATTAATAAATGTGACAACTGGACCCAAAAAATAAAAACTAGTTTTATCAAATGCTTCATAGTTATTTCCTGGAATGGAGAAGTTACAAATGTCTTCCCATAAAGTCAAACATTCGTCCTCAGTCCAAGCATAAGGTCTCTGATAATCAGGAATCAAAAAAGAATTATTAGCTTCCTGAAGCAATAATCTAATCGTCTTTTTGTTAATATTTAACTCTGACATTTTTTCCCTTCTAATAAAATACTAACTACACTTCCATCTCATTATCCACCCATGCTTCACATTGCCTCATCACTGTTGCCACCGAGCTTTCCAAACCCTCCGGGGGATAATTATATTCTTTGAGCAAAGTCTTGATCATCATCCGCATTTTGGCCCGCGCACTATGCTTATTTTGCCAATCAATCGTTTTATTAGTCTGTAGTTTATTATACAAATCTCTAGTCAGTTTCACCAATTGATCATGAGTATAAAAATCTTCTACCGCCCGTGGTAAAGTTAGGGCATCATAAAACGCCTGCTCTGTCGCTGACAAACCCAGCTCATCGCCTTCTTCTTTGGCCCGTACTATTTCTTTGGCCAGCGCCAACAACTCCGCAATCACTTCTTCATTACTCAGCATCCCATTTAGATATTGATTCATTTTCTCTTGCAGGATCTTGCTAAACTTTTCCGACTTCACCACATTGATCCGCTGATAAATTCGCACCTGCTCAGCAATCAATTTCTTCAGCAATTCTATACTAATATTCTTAGTCGTCATCCCTGCAATCTCTTGCAAAAACTTCGGGTCAAAAATAGAAAATTCTTGCTCCACCTGCGAGAACAAATTTATTACCCCCTCGCTCTTAATTGACTCCTGCAACAATTCATTAATTCGCTCATTAATCTGCGCCAGGGAAATTTTTTGTTTATCGCTCGCCCAAAACTTCGCCAACACCGCCCGCACTGCCTCAAAATAAGCCGCCTCCAACCGCTCTTCTTTACTCGCCAAACTACTACACAAAGACAAAGCCTGAGTCATCACTTTGCAATGTTTCAAAAACAACTCGCCGGTCTTATCTTCTTTGCGCACTGCCTCATCCTGATGATTCTTGTCCAAAATAAATTCCACCCCCTCACTAATCGCCCCAGCCCGCTCACTATTATTATTTCCAAAAAACTGCTCATAAGAGAAGCCAAAGAAAAAGTCTCGGCAAATTTCTAGATTTTGCTGAAACTGCGGATAGGCTGTTTCCGCTACATTTGGGTCTCCAAAATTATTTCTATCACGCACTGTATAATCCCGCATCGCCTGCCGCAAAGCCCGGGCTATCCCCACATAATCTACAATCAAACCTCCTTCTTTATCGCCAAAGACCCGATTTACCCGAGCAATCGCCTGCATTAAATTATGCCCCATCATTGGTTTATAAACATACATTGTTGATAATGACGGCACATCAAAACCCGTCAGCCACATATCTACCACAATCGCAATCTTCAGCTCGCTCTGATCATCCTTGAACTTCACTGCTAGCTCTTCTTTATAGCTCTTATTTCCAATAACCTTAAGCCAATTTTCCTCATCAGTATTAGCACTGGTCATCACCAGCGCTACTTTTTCTCCCCACTCCGGCCGCAACTCCAAAATCTTCTTATAAATCCGCATCGCAATCGTCCGCGAATAAGCCACCACCATCGCCTTGCCCACTTGCACGCTTGCTCGATTATTTTCATAATGACCAATAATATCTCTCACTAGTGAATCCACTGTTTGCTCACCCGCTAGAATCGTCTCCAGCTTTCCTAAATCCCTTTTACTCCGCTCTATCGCCACCTCCTCAGCTTGCTCTGATAAAATATCATATTCTGCATCTATTAACTGTAGCACTGTCGGGTCCAAATGCAATTTAATCACCCGGCTTTCATAATAAACCGGCCGCGTCGCTCCATCCTCCACCGCCTGAGTCATATCATAGACATCAATATACTCACCAAAAACTTCCCGGGTATTTCTATCTTTCTGGGCAATTGGTGTCCCAGTGAAACCAATATAAGTCGCCCCAGGCAAACTATTTCTAATCACCCGCGCTACCCCAGTTTTCACCCGCCCCGTCTCCTGGTCAATGCTCTCTCGCAAACCATATTGACTCCGATGGGCTTCATCAGCAATCACTATAATATTACGCCGCTCTGACAGTGGCTCCTCCGACTCACTAAATTTCTGCATGGTAGTGAAAATAATTCCACTTGCCTCCCGGTCTCTCAGTAAATCTTTCAAATGCTCCCGACTCTCTGCTTGCACCGGCGTCTGTCGCAAGAAATCCTGACATTTGACAAACTGACTGTAGAGCTGATCATCCAAATCATTTCTATCTGTGAGAACCAGCAAAGTCGGATTCTCTAATTCATGTTGAATTTTCTGGGCATAAAAAACCATTGAAAAAGACTTGCCGCTACCTTGGGTATGCCAAAAAACTCCACCCCGACCATCAGTTTCAGTTGCTTTCCTAGTCGTAACTATCGCCTTATTTACCGCAAAAAATTGATGATAGGCCGCCAAAATCTTTCTCGTTTTCTCAGTCTCCACACTAAAACATAGATAATGCTTAATAATGTCCAACAACCGCCCCTTCTCAAACATCCCCTTAAACAAAGTCACATAATCAATCGCCCGCGCTTCTTCCTTAGTCCCATCCACACTCTTCCACTCCATAAATCTATCCAAGCCACTAGTAATTGTCCCCGCTCTAGTTGTCATCAGATCAGAAATCACCAAAAAAGCATTGTAATAGAATAGGCTTGGAATTTCGCGCTGATAGTTTTTTAGCTGTCTGTAAGCATCCTCTATCTCTGCCTCCTCGCGCACCGGCGACTTCACTTCCATCACCACTAGTGGCAAGCCATTGACAAAAACCACTAGATCCGGCCGCTTCTGCGAATTCTCCACCACTGTCCACTGATTGGCAATCACAAAACTATTATTCTCCATCAGCTCAAAATCAACCACCCTCACTAGAGCACTCTGCTCCTGCTCATTTAGCCAAAAATTAACCGCCACTCCATTCTGCAAGTAATCATGAAAAGTAATATTTCTCTCTAATAAATCCTCACCACTTAAGTTTAGAATTTTATTGCGCGCCGCGGCTAAAGCTTCATCCGGCAAATCCTTATTCACGCGCCGCAGTGCCCCCATCAACTCCTCCTCCCTCACCACTTGCCGATAATCCCGCTCCACCTCCGGCCCATGGACAAACTCATATCCCAGCTCCCGGGCAAATAACTCAATAATCGCACTCTCAAAGTTATGTTCTTGAAACGTCATGAGTATATTGTAGCATGGATGAGGGGGAAATGGGGGGGTGCGGGGTTTTAAAGGCTGCTTCAGTTACTCAGGAGTCTTGAGTAAGTGAGAAAATTTCAGGATTATCATAATATAAAGATAAGTCATCATTAATCTTAATAATAATTAAAATCATGATTTTTATCAAAATAAAATAGTTTGTAGCATGTATATTTTCGTCTTCGTCAATTGACATAGCTCCATGAGAATATACATTTCTTAAATCTTTTCCATTGATAAAATTTTTTCTATTTAAAAAGTAGTGAAAATAGTCAGCTTCTTGAGAAGAAAAGAGTGAAGAATCGTACTTAATCAAACCACTAGACTCTAAAAAGTCAAAATCTTCTGAGTATTCACTGCCATAATGATATCTAGAAACAAAACCAGTATTATAGATATCCAGCAGAATATTAATTAAGTTGGAACTGACGAATTTAATAAAACCGTGTTCATTTTTAAAAACAATTTTTTGTTCAATCAAGTACTGTAATCTGCCATGATTAAAATTATCAAAATCTTCAATCAAAACATCAGTTTCACAAATTAGGTCGCAAAATCTTTCACAAATTTCTTCACCCTCTTTTGTATGCTGAAGCCCGCTTTGATTTGAAAACAATAAAAAAATGATTTTTTTCAAATCATTGCCACAACCATATGCATATTTATTTTTAACCAAAGATTTAATATTATGAAAAGATGAAAATTGACCATATTTTTTCAAATAATCATAATCAATTACACCTTTTTCGCAAAAAAGATTGTATTGTCTTAAAACAATCTCAATGCAATCACACATATCCTTGCATTTATGATAATAATCCAACTCTTCTTCAACACGCCGAATTTTAATTTTAGGAACATTGTATGTGGATGAAATATACTTATCAAAAAACCAAAAAAATATTTTTTCTAAAGAAACTCCTAAATTGTTTAAGTATTTATAATAGGAAAGTAATTGCAAATCTGCTAAAGCATTTTTGCTTTCAAATCTCATGTTTGTGTAATATAAGAAACCCATGTCTTTGTTTGCTGTTAATTCAAACAAACTATCTTCACTGTAATTAGAAAGAAAACGAATTTTAATATGAGGATCCGTAAATTCGAACAGGTATATAAAATTATTTAATAAAGTAGGAAAATCTAAATTATTTTTTATCCAATCAGAACTATAATAAAAAGAAAATCTTCTACCTTTTATTTCAACAAAACTCTCTGAAAAAGATGAGTCTGCGATTTTAACCTCATAGGTATATTCTAGAGCAGGCTGATTACTAAATTTCTCGCTTTCAAGCTGATCATAAAGTTTTTCCGCCTCATATTTCAAATCATCACTGGGTTCAAAAAATTTATTATTCATAGAATAGATAATTTGTTCTAAATAAAATAGATTTGATTTGCCAGACCTAACATGTTTCAAAAATATAGAATTTAATTCATCTTTATTTATAGAATCCGGAAAAAAATTACCGTCAGGGTTCTGAATTACATAAAGAAGTTCACCGATGCACTCATTTTCAATCAAAAATTGTCTTAACTGATCATGATAATGTCTAACAATGCTTTTATGTTTTAAAACATCTAATATGTTAAAACTATTTTTTTTAGATAATTTTAGAAAAATTGCACCGTCAACCCTATTATAAAACTTGAATTTATCAAAAATTTTCCAAAAGTCCTCTGTATAACTTGGGTTCAATCTTGAGAATATAACAGGTAGTTTTAATACATCAATTTCTTGATTAAAATAATTGCCAAGAAATTTAGAAACTAATTTCGCATTATCATTCAAAGAATCTCTGGTCTTCTGATCAAGAATTTGAGAATTATTGTAATAATCAAGGGAATTAAATAACTCAATATAATAATCAATATCAATTTGACAATCCATTGATTCAGAAAAGTTCTCTATAGTTTTTAATGCCAAACCAAGACAATGATTATAAGCCCTATCGTACTCTGGTAAACATTTTATTGCCATAAATTAAATTTTAATTTCTCACATAAATCACTACAACTCTGAAATTTGCTAAATTTCCTTTAAACATAGGTAGGGCTCAAAAACAGCTTCAAATTCCTCTGATTCTAACATTCTCATGTACTCTGCTCTAGGAATTTTTATAGTCTGATAAAGCTGTTTTCTTTGCTCAATTACTTTTTCTGTCATTCTAATAGGCCCTTTTTGTTCATACTCTTGTTGCTTTAAATCATTAATCGCAAGCGAACCACACTGCATATTTACAAAAGAAATATCAAAAAATAACAAATAAAGTTTTTTTAAATAAGAAATAACTTTTGGACAATTATTAAAAACAAGCTTAGCCTTATTGTATGAATAAACCAATTCTTTCCTCATTCTTACATTTGCTTGAAAATCCTCCTCGAAAAACTTAAGTAGTTCAGCACCATGGCACTGCTCCAAATACGTTTCATCAAATATAATGCCAGTAAGGACAAATGATTTATAAACACTAAGTCTTTCTTTGTACAAAACCAAGTTAGACTCTTTATTAGCAATATCTTTTTGCAATTTTTGTTGTCTAATAAACTGTATTGCTCCAGCGACAATGATAATAATAGTTAAAACAATTGACGAAATTGCACTCGTAGCTTCCCAATTCCAGTCAGATTTTTCTTCAAAAAACCTCGGCTCGTAATTTTGTAAGTAGTTATACATAGCAATCCTTCTAAATTTAAATTCCTCCCGTAATTAATTTACATAGCAAATTATCCCTAACCTGTTCCAAATAAGAACACTCAGAATCATTTTTTATCATTTGTTCAAAAAAAGGAACAATTAATTTTGAAAATCTAAAATTTACCTCAGAAACAGGAATTACCACTTTTGCTTTACGGATAGCTTCAGCAGACAAATTTACTTGCACACCACGATTAGCAGTTTTCCTCAAATTGCTTAAAAAATCAAAGCTATTTGTTAATAAGTAAATATAAGGATAAGAAAAACCAAGATTGATATTCGGACGAAGCAATGCAACCCTTTGGTTGAGAACAAATTGGCTATCAAATGGCATAATTGCTGTATTTCCTAAAATTTGAACATTGTCTTTCATGTCAGTCATTGCCATTAAAACATCGCCTTTTTTCAAAACAAACTTTTCAATTTTTTTAGACAATTTGTCACTTGAAATCCAATTTTTAGTCCCATTTTGTTTAAAACCACCACCTCGTTTAATATGTCCTTGTTTAAAGATGTCATACGATCCATTGTCCTTTTTTGATAATAAATCCTTACTCTTAAAAGCATATCCATTCTGAAATAACGCAATTTCCTCAAAAACTCCCTCCCTCCACCCCTCCGGCCTCACCCCGCCAAACGGCTCGTAATCCACAAACCAAGACTTAAAAATCGCCTGCGCCTGCGCCTCCAAATTTGCACTAATTTTGTTGTTTAGTTCTATTTTGTCATCAAGGGCAGAGAGGATAGAAGCAATCTTTTTTTGAGTCTCTAAATCCGGCAATTTAATTGTGCATTTTAATAACTCCGGCTGCCTCAATCCAACAACGGTTGTGCCAGTAGATCTATTTTTTAGCTCTGACTGAAAATCGAATCCTGACATATAATAATAAAGAAATTTTGGACAAACGTTACTCTTTGTTCTAATGGCAAAAAGTCTCTGGCTCAATACAATTTTTTCATCACTATCCCAATATAACAATTCGCCGAACGGTGCCTCAGAGGTGATAAAAATGTCACCTTTTTGAATCTCATCTTTCATCCACTTTCTATATATTACCTCATCGCAATAACGAATAGAATTAATTTGCACAATACCGCCGTTCTTAATATTTTTTGCTGACAAAGCTCTATACCCAGAGCTAGCCCAATCTCCACCTAGTTTTTTTGGAGTTTTTCCGCGGTAGTCAATTATTTTCTCGGTAATTTCTCCTAGTTTCATTTTTTTCCAATTATTTTGCATTTTTACACTCCTTTTTATCCCTTTTTACAATAGATTCCTGGGAATTTTTAGGCAATAACTGAAATTCATCCTCTATTTTCTTTGGTTCCTCAAACATTCTTGAAGCAATAATGTTGATAATTGCAAACAATTTCATAGCAGTCTCTGGTTTCTCATTTAAATTAATCGCTAAATCATGAAGTGACTGATTACCTCGGACTCTGATAATATCAAAAGCCTGCTGAATTGGCCTAGTTAATCCTTTTTCGACTAAATTACCGATATTATCATTCAAATTATTGCCAGACTCGCCTAGTTCCAAAGTCATTCGGTAAAGAGCTAATCTCAATAAACCGCAAGCAGCTCTCGGAGAATCAGTTAAAATTAAAGCCGCTTCGTTGTAAAGGTCTTTCACCTCGTCACTGAGATATTCATTAGGTTTTTCGATTGAAGACAATCTCGGGAAAATCATTTTTTCATTATGCCAAATAGTATGCTTACTACAATGTTTGCATGTTCCAAAAATAGTATGGAAGGTAGATTTATATTTATACTCATTTTCCCAAGACTGGCTAGAAAAAACACCACAATGAGGACAAGTAAATGCCTGAGCTTCTGGCTTTGGAGCATCATTTTTGTTCACAGTCATAATCTTATTCCATCCCTCCATCTAATTTCTTTACCGCTTGTTCCATTTCAAACTTCCTCACTTCATCCTTCACAAAATTACCAGATTCATAGTTATTAATAAGTCTCCAAATCTCAGACAAATAATTATTTAACATTAAATGCAACATTGGGTCACTACTTTGGATTTGGTCCTTTGTTAAAGCAATAGGATAAGGATAGCCAGGGATCAAACTACTATATTCATTATAGAAATCATATAAAACACCCACCTTGTATCCAGCGGAGCGAGAGTATTTAGCGTTTTCAATAGTTGTTAATTTAGGACTCACTTCCGCACTCTTACCACAATAACTACCTAAAACTTTAAGACCAGTGGCCAAATAACCCAGGTTCATCATCTCCCTTCCCTCCCAACCCCCAACCCGTGACAATTTGTCACGCTTTCATTAACCATCATTACTCCCACCTTTCTCCTTCTCCTCCATTAGCATCAGCAAACTCTCAAAATCAGACACATACTTTCTATCCTGAATCGGCCGAAACTTCTCATACTCCCTCTCCGCTTTCGCCTCCGCAACTGCACCACTAATCTTTCCGCATCCTTCCAGCACCGGGAATCCATTTAGATCCAAATATGAAGACATAAAAACTATCCAATCTTCCATCTTGGTCGGCAGCTGTCTTTTGGCCCGCATTTCTGCTAAATCCAAGAATGAAGTCACCGCCAATCTCAAACTCCCAAGCTCATCTTCTGATAAATAATTTTTGGCTACTGTTACGTCTGTTTTATATATTTTCCCCGTTGGTGCATGAGCCCAAGTCGTCAAACCCATATTGTCCTGCTCTGCATCTGCTCGGTCATAAATTATCTCGGCCGCCGTCTGCCCACTTATCGCATAATGCAGCTTGTTTTGGATAAAAGCAAAAAAGTTTTGGGTAATTTTGGATTTTTTATCATAGTCCGCAGCCAGGGCAAAAATATCCGCCAATTGCAAATGGATTCTTCTCTCTGATAGCCGGATATCCCGAATCCGCTCCAGCATTTCTTTGTAATAAGCATCATCAAACTTATTGCCCTGCTTGAAACGAATATCATTGAGCACATAGCCTTTTTGGATATATTCATGTAACACCCTGGTGGCAAATTTCCTAAATTGTGTCGCCTGAATAGAATTTACCCTATAGCCAACCGAAATCACCACGTCCAAATTATAAAACTGAATCTCTCTATTAACTACCCGCTTCCCCTCAGGTCGAACTACTCGAATTTTTCGAGTAGTTCGATTTTCCTCAAGTTCTCCACTTTTATGCACCTCCTGCAAATGATAATTAATTGTGTGCTCTTCCACTCCAAACAACTGCGCCATCACCTGCTGACTCATCCACATGTTCTCATCCGCCAAATACACTTCCACTTCTATCTCGCCATTTTCTTTGGAATAAAATGCCAAACCAGCTCGCTCCGGCACTTCCACCGCGCTTTCTTTGCGCCACTGCGCCAACTGATTATCAATGGTCTGCTGATCCAGTTTTTTCACCATTTTCTAATCTCCATTCTCCGCCACTTCAAACACCGCCTCCACCGCTTCCCGTATCTTCGCCACTTTTACCTCGCATCTCGCCGCGCAATTTTCGCCCCCACTCACATCCATCTCAGCCGCCCGTTTCTCTTCTCGCCAGCCCTCCACCCACTGCCGCCACTTCGTCGCCATCGCTCCATCCGCTCTATATCCCACGCTCAATACTGCATCCACATTATAGATTTTGGTCAGATACTTTTTTCCATCAGCGGCAGTTACTCTAGATTCCTGAGTAACTGACTTTTCCTCTAGCTCTCCCTCTTCAAAAATATTTTGCAAATGATAAACAATATTATTCACTTCGCAAGCAAATAACTCCGCCATTTCTTTCTGAGTCATAAAAAGCCCGTCTCCATCTGAATAAACAACCACTCCTTTCTCGCGAGAGGGTAGGGGACAGCTAATAATTTCTAGCTCTGGCTCCATATTATTTAATTTCATATCCCAGCTCCTTCAAATTCTCTCTGATCTGCCTCTCTAGTTTCTCCGATTCTTTAAACAATTCCCCTAGCTCACCCGTCAAACGCGTCATTTTCTCCTCAAACGGCTCCCCATCATCTTCTTTTGCCGCCACTCCCACATAACGCCCCGGAGTTAAAATATAATCTTGCTCCGCTATCTCGGCAGTTGTCGCCACTTTACAAAACCCCGCCACATCTTCCAATTTCCCCGCCTCAAACTCACTCACCGCCGTCGTTATTTTCTTAATATCCTCTTCCCTTAGCTCCCGATGCTTACGATTAACCATTTCCCCTAGCTCCCGGCAATCCAAGAACAAAGTCTTGCCTTTTTGCTTTTTATCACGCCCGATGATCCATAAACAGACTGGAATTGTCACATTATAAAAAAGATTAGTCGGCATTGCCACAATCGCCTCAATCAAATCATCTTCAATTATCTTGCGTCGTATTTCTCCCTCACCACTCGTCTGCGACGACAAGGAACCATTCGCCAGCACCAAGCCAATTTTACCCCCAGGTGCCAGATGATAAATCATATGCTGTATCCAAGCATAGTTAGCATTTCCCTCCGGTGGTACTCCATACTTAAATCGCGCGTCTCCACTCAATTTTTTCGCACCCCAATCAGAGAGATTAAAGGGCGGGTTTGCTAGAATAAAATTTGCTTTTAACTGCGGATGCTGATCATCAAAAAAAGTATCCGCCGCTTTTTTGCCCAAATTCGCCTCTATTCCCCGGATCGCTAAATTCATTAGCGCCAACTTCCGCGTGGTTGGATTAGAATCCTGCCCATAGACCGAAATCTTATCAATATTACCCTGATGACTCTGAATAAACTGCTGCGACTGCACAAACATCCCCCCAGAACCACAACAAGGATCATAAATAATCCCTTCAAAAGGTTGCAAAATCTCTACCAGAGTACGGACAATACTAGCCGGGGTATAAAACTCCCCCGCATTTTTCCCTTCATTGGCTGCAAACCGGGATAAACAATATTCATAAGTTCGCCCCAAGACATCCTTTTCCCCGCTGCTATCCGTCATTTTTATATTAGTAAAAATGTCCACAATCTCACCCAAACGTCGTTTATCCAGTTCCGGCCGCGCAAAATTTTTGGGCAAAATGTCTTTCAGCTGTGCCTGATTACTGGCTTCAATCTCCCGCATTGCCCGGTCAATCACCATTCCTATTTCAGGCGTATGTGCTGCCTCCGCCACCACTTTCCAACGCGCTTTTTCTGGTACAAAAAAGATGTTTTCTGCAAGATAAAAATCAGCGTCGTTTTCAAAGCCTTCGCCCGCATCAACTAACTCTTGAAACTTCGTCTCAAAAGCATCAGAAATATATTTTAGAAAAATCAACCCCAAAATAATATGCTTATACTCACTAGCATCCATATTGCCCCGTAAGACATCAGCCGCTTTCCAAATTTGCTCTTCAAAACCCAAGGTGGCACTATTGCTTTTCTTCATCATCGGCTTTCTAATTATCTATAATTTTCTACTTTCATACCTCAGATTATACTACCAAATTGACCCAAAGAAGGCTCAAGAAACACTAGAGAAAAGTCACATTTCAGTTGCTCTAATTCCCTGAGTAACTCCTCCCTAGAAATCACCCCGTAAAAAACCCGGGTCTCTAAACCCGGGCATCTCTTGTTAAATCTTTCATTCTCCAAACATTCTAATCAGATGATAATTTATCACCTTGCCGCCAGCTTTCTTCACCTGATAATGATATTCATCAAGCTTTAGTAACTCACGGCACTTTGGCTCAATCAACCATACTTTTCTACTTAGATCAAAAAATCCAAATCGTTTACCCACTTGTCTTATCTCTACCCTGGCACCGACAAAGGCACCAATTTTAATCTCGTCAGTCTGATCTGCTATACATCGACCATTAGCGTCAAAGCAAACAAAAAAGCCCACCCATTCATGAATGTCTTCGTGCATTCGCGACTTCTTTTTGAGCTGCTTGATTTCTTTGCGAATCATAATCGTCTTATCATCCGCTATCCCCAAGTTACTCAGGAAAACTTGACCAAAAAAAGTGCCAGAAATGTGAAATAGTTCATTTCTACTTCCTGACTTAGCAATTACATAGAAATCATTAATCTGCTCAATGCTGTTATACCAACCAGCAATAATCTGACCATCATTTTTTCTAAACCAAGCCACTCGATTACCTGCTGATATTTCCACAAACAACTCATTGACTATTGTAGTACTGTCGCATTTCTCAGTCAAATTATAATGCCAATTACCAGCACGATCAAAGTAGAAAATCATGTAACTTTCTAAACCGTGAAAATTCGCATAGCCCTTGCTAACCTCTTTTTTTATCAAAGTCTGATCCAATCCCAAACTAGTCGCAATCAAGTCATTTTTTCCCCGAATCAGCATCTCGTCCCCCGTCCTAATAGTCAAATCAGTAGAGTTATTCATCATTGTATTTTCCTCCCATTAATTTTTTAAGAGCCCTTTAACAAGACCTATAGTATATCACAAAAACAATTTTTAGTCAAGAAAACACCAAAAAAATCCCATTATCCACACCTACCTCATTTTTATACTATAACAACAACATGAAAAAAACTTCGCTAGCGAATCTGCCCATAAAAAACCCAGGCATCACGCCCGGGTTTTTATAGCAGTCGTTTAGCAATTAATTTTCGCTAACTTCAGTAGCAACAGCATTTTCTGCTGTGTTATCACCCCGCGGTCTATGACCTTTTCTATGGGGATGCTCTCCCTCTGCTCTCTCTGGCAATTCAATTTCGCCAGCTTCTATTGCAGCTTTTCTCTCCTCTCTCTCCAAAGATTTTTCTGCCTTTAACGCCTCTTTTTCCTCGTCGGATAGATTTTCTCTATCTAGAGGTGATTTTTCAGGACGCTGAGACACAGGCTCGCCGTTTTCATCAAGTACCATTTCTCGTTCGGGTCGCGGACCAAAACCTTCTCTCTTTGACTCTGTAGCAGTGGAAGTTGCTTCTTCTGCTAAGACTTCGCTGGTAGCCAGATTGGCCGAACAAAGCCATAATCCCCCTAATATTATGACTCCACTTAGAGCCACAAAATTCGTTTTTGAATTGAGCATAAATACTCCTTTCTCAAACTACTTAATAATATATGAGAGTTTATCATAGCTTCCTGAAAAAGTGCTGAAAATCACCAGGAAATCGAGTAACAATCAGCAAGAGGTAGAATTTTCATCTAAAAAAAGGTATACTGTAATTGTGCAATTAAATTGCACCTATAGGTAAAAATGCTAAAAAACTATACCAGATTATCTTGGTTATTTTTGGTAGTCATTTTGACTGCTAGTTTTCTGACGCCTATTTCCTCCGCCCAGGAAAACCCCGAATCTGATATCACCGACGGCCAATTTACTCCCCTAGCCACCGAAGCCACTTCCTCTAGCTATATCCTCTCTGGCGGCCTGACTCCTGGTATCGGGGAAATTGTCTTTGCAGAGCAAATCGAGCAACTTCAGGCCGCCCCGCTCCTTAATAGCACTTTGGGTATGTACCCTAATCAAGCCAGTTTTTTTGCTGCCCCCATCGCCGCCTCCGCTCCTGTCACCACCCTGGCCGCTTCCCCACTCACCGTCCTTCGCCATGCTCCCTTGGGCACCATTATCACTTTTACCAATGGCACCCCCGCCGTCAAAATCACCACCGACAATCTCTATCTTAGTCTCCAGCCCCTTTGCACTTCTACCAATCTCACCATCACCGAAGGTTTTGAAGAAATTACCCGCCGCACCACCCTGACCGTCACTCCCAATGGCTCTGCTACTTG
>CAYJFT010000004.1:0-5931 GCA_964369765.1 uncultured Pseudomonadales bacterium
TGCCACCCCGATTTCTTCGGCCATCATCAGCTGCTTGGTCAAAAGTTTACTATGACAAATCCGTTTGGCACTACCCCGGTTTTGCCGGGTATAGAGGATATTGCGGGCATTCATACCCAAAATCTCACTCGATCGCAACATAGCCAAACCTTACTTTTTTTTGATTAAATCCCGAAAACGGAAAAGCTCCAAGAGCCGCAAACCAGTGTAGCGACCAATCAAAATATTTGCTACCAAAGAAAAAAGCAAAACCAATTCTGGATTTAAAATGGTAAACATCTGTATCCAAGTATTACCAATAATTAGAGAGGCCATAATGGCCAAAAACAGCGTTTCCAAAGTTAGAATCACCGCCGCCCGGGTACTACTCATGGCTTTGGTGCTGGTAAAATTTTCTGCCAAAGAGACCAAAATCAACAAGGGAAAAATTGTCAGGGCATAAAAAGCCTCTACTCGCCAGTAAGCCATCAGCAGTAAAAAGGCAATAATCAACGCTGAAACTCCCCACATAATCAGAGCTGTTTTGGGTAAATAAGAAATTTTCACTTTGCGAAATAACCGATGCAAAATCAGCGAAACGGTAATAATCAGCAAAAACATCACTAAACCCAAAGAAAAACCAGTAGAAACAAACACCACCGATAAAACTGCCGGGGTGTAAATCCCATAACCACGCAAACCAATCACATGGCGCGAAAAAGCAATAATTGTTGCCACCAGCGGGAAAAGTAAGAGTAAAACAATAATATTACTGGGTAAACCCCGATTAACCGCTGTAGTAATAGCCTGGCGCAAAAAATTATACCAATGTAAATCCTCGCGTGGCTGCTCTAGCAAATAACTAGCCAAAATATCATTTTTAACAGAGGTGACCTCGGTAATATCGGCATTTTTTTTCTCTTCTATACTTTGTTTGGCTGCTGGGTCCACTATTGTAGCTGCCAGGGTCGCCTCTACCGTTGCCTCTGTCAAACTCGCCTCCTCACCATCAATTTCCACCACTGTTTCAACAATGTCTGGCACCAAAATTTCTTGCGCGGATACTGGCTCCAAGAGAGTAGGGGAGAGCAAAAAAACCATCGCCATCCAAGCGACAATAAAAAATACCCTCAAAAAAGACTTTATAATAAACATATAGTGTATTATAGCATATTTTAGTCAAAAAACCTTGAAAATCTTTATTTTTCCGCTATAATAGCTCCTCTATGAGTACAAAAACAGATTTTTATCAAGTTTTGGGCGTGGAAAAAACCGCCACCCCAGAACAAATCAAAAGCGCCTATCGCAAACTGGCCCTCAAATATCACCCAGACAAAAACAAAGAAGCTGGGGCAGAGGAAAAATTCAAAGAAATCAATCAGGCTTATCAGATTTTAAGTGATAAAAGCCAACGGGCCAAATATGATCAATTTGGTCATAGCGCTTTTGATCCAGGGGCGGGTATGGGGGGGAATCCTTTTGCCGGTGGGTCGCAAACTGGGCCTTTTACCTGGAGCTATGGCAATGGCGAAAATCCTTTTGCCAATGTTGATTTTAGCGATCCTTTTGAAATCTTTAATACCTTTTTTGGCGGCGGCGGGGGCTTTGGCGGCCGTGGGCAACGCATGCAAACTTTTTCTCTCAAACTCACTTTTATGGAAGCCGCCCTGGGCACTACCAAAACTGTAGAGCTAGACGGTCAGAAACAAACTATCAAAATCCCCGCCGGAGTCAATGACGGCAATCGCATGCGCTTTGGCCAAACTTATCTGGTTTTTGATGTGGGTACAGACGATTATTTTCGCCGGGAAGCAGAAAACCTTTTTGTCGATATCAGCGTCCCTATCTCTCTCCTGCTTCTCGGCGGCAAACTCAAAGTCCGCACCCTAGAGAGTGAAATCATTATCAAAGTCCGCGAAGGCACCGCCAGCTCCACTATGGTCCGTCTGACTGGAGAAGGTATTGCCCGTTTGCAACGCCGAGGCAAAGGCGATCTTTTTGTTCGCCTGCTAGCTAATATCCCCAAAAAACTTAATCGCGAGCAAAAAAAAGCCGCTGAAATACTTAAGAAAGCCGGGCTCTAACCAGGATCTAATCAGACTTTAGCCAAATTTCCTCACTTTGGCCGCTTTTTATGGTATAATTCCCTAAATTATGCAAAATCAAAAAAATTACACCCCAGTTGTTGTCGTTATTATTATTGTCGTCCTACTTTTCCTCATCCTGGTCTTCCTCCGTCTTAATAACAATAATCAACAAGGCCTTAGTACTGACCTTAGTACCCTGGGCAATGAAGTTTCCCCCAGCGCCGATCTCTCTGTTTCCCCAGAAGAAGCTAAGCTCATTTACTACAGCAAAAATAATTGTGAATACTGTACCCAGGTCAAAGATTATCTCAATACCCAACCCCAGCTTTGGCAACAAATAGGTATTATTGAAAAAAACACCGATCATTTGCAATACAGCGCCCAATTTAGTCAAGATTTAGCCGAAAAAGCTCAAATTTGCGGCTTGGATACTAGCGCTATTGGCTTACCCATGATGTATATTGATGATGAAACTTTACCTGCTACAGAGCGCTGCCTGATGGGTAGTAATTTTATCCTTGATTATTTTGCCCCTTTTGTCCAAGCTTCTTCATCTACCGCTACCCCTGCCGCCGATTTCGTGTTAGAATAGGGACATGAAAAAAATTATTTTTGCCGCCATTGGCTTGGCGCTACTCTTAATGGCTACCGCTTTTGCTTTATATTATTATTATCGTCAACCAGTTAGTCAACCACCGGGTGCCGATCAAGAATTTATTATTGAACCTGGTCAAGGCCTTAATCAAATTGCCGCTAGCCTAGAAGCCACCGGCCTAATTCGCTCCCAATATCTTTTTCGCTTTGATGTCAGCCAAATTAATCCTGCCCCCAGTTTTGACCCCGGGATTTTTACCCTAAATACTAGTATGACCACCAAACAAATTATTGCTACCTTACAAACAGAGGCCACCGAAGTCACTATCACTATTCTACCTGGTTGGCGCCGAGAAGAAATTGCCGAATATTTAAGCTCGCTCTCTCTAGAAAATTTTGACAACCAAGAATTTCTGCAGCTCACCGCTGATTTAGAAGGTCAATTAATGCCCGAAACCTATCGCATTTTCCCCGACGCCACCGCCAGTGAAATCACCGATCTCCTTCATCAACAATTTATCACCGATATTCAGGAAAACCCCGACATTCAAGCTCAAGTAGCCGCCAGCGATTATAGTTTTGAAGAAATTCTTACTTTAGCCTCTCTACTCCAGCGCGAGGCCCGCGATCCCGAGCAAATGCGTCAAATTGCTGCCATTTTATATAGCCGCCTAGAAGACAATTACCCCCTCCAGCTCTGTGCCACCGCCCAATACGCCACTGGCGCCGATGTTCAAAGTGGTGAGTGGTGGGAACCCCCAACTTTGGAGGATACCGAATATGACTCACCCTATAATACTTATCAATACAAAGGCTTGCCCCCCGGGCCAGTTTCCTCTATCAGTCTCCCCGCTATAGAGGCCGCCCTCAATCCTGGTGAAAACGATTATTATTTTTATCTCCACGATCCTCAGGGCAATATTCATTATGCTACTACAGTAGAGGAACATGATCAAAATAAACAATATTTATAAACACTTTTTTTTAGCTGGATTCTTACTTTTTCTTGTTGCCTTTTTCCTTGGGGCAGGAGAGAATCAAATTTTAGCCCAAGATAATAGCACTCCCCCAGACGCTGGCTATACCACTACCATCAGTGCCACTTATGACTTTGCCACCAGCGCCAGCACCAAAGTTAATTTAGATTATACCCTGACCAATACCAGCGCCACCACTTTTGTCCAAAGCTATCAAGTCAATCTCCCTCATTCCAATCTCACCGGCTTGGTTTTACAACCAAAAGATCAAGAAATTGACAGCCAAGAAACTATTGCCGACAATCACACTATTATGGACTTAACTTTTCTCAATCAAGTTGTTGGCCAAGGCCAAGAACGCCAATTCGCCCTAGAATACTCTGATAGCAATTTAATTACTATTCGCGGTAAACATATTGTTATCAAAATTCCCCCACCCACCAGCGACCCCACGCTCAACTCTTATACCGCCCAGGTCACTGTCCCTACCAGTTTTGGGGTTCCAGACATCATTACTCCCACTCCTACAGACACTATTCCCCGGGCCGGAGAAACTATTTATCAATTTTCTCAAACCACTCCTGCAGAAATTACTTTTCAATACGGCGACAAACAAATTGCTCAATTTGATTTTAGCGTCCCCCTGCACAATCAAAAAAGCACTAGTCTTTATCATCAAGTCACCTTACCCCTAGATAGTGACCAGGAAAAACTTTTTTATGCCACCCTCTATCCTTATCCCACTTATCATCAAGTTATCGATAATTCTTGGCAGCTTTTTTATCTCTTGCGCCCCGGAGAACAAATCACTGTGGCCGGCAATGGCTATTTAGAACTCTCTGACGTCACTCACGAATACGATTTTCAAGCTCAATTAGACCCCACCCTGCAAAATTCCTGGAGTATGTTTTATATCGACGACATCCCCGCTGATTTCCGCCAAACCGTGGCCACCCCACCCACCCTAGCCCTAGACTTGGACCGCTGGTGGATTATCCCTTTGCCCGGTTTTTTACAAGCCCAAATTCATAATCACACTGGTCAAACTTGGACCAATCTCTCCTTGCACGCTCACAGCAGCGATCAACAAATCACTTTGGACCCCAGCCAAATCACCCCCGAGCCCCTTTTGCCCTATTCCAGTCAAAACCTCTCTTTAAATTTAGAGAGTCAAAACTGGTGGCCACTTTATGCCGAAACTCAGGTACAATTACAGTTATTAGACGCCAGTGGAACTATTATTGATGAAACAGAATTTACCAGCTTTACTATCGCCTACGGCACCCTTGCCCTTATCGGAGGCATTCTTGCAGCTGCCTTCACAACCGGGAGTATATTGGTGGCTAGACGGCGAAAATAAAGTTCTCTATGTTGGCAAAGCCAAAAATCTTAAAAACCGCCTAAATAGTTATCGCCATCAAAAAGATCTCCCTGCTCGAATTGTAGAAATGACTGAGCGCGCCACTCATTTGCGCTGGCAAAGCTTAGATAGTGAAATCGAAGCCCTTTTGATTGAAGCCGAGCTTATTAGAACTTATCAACCCCCTTTTAATATCTTGCTCAAAGACGATAAAAGTCCCCTGTATATTGTCATCACCAAAGAAACCTGGCCCCAGGTTTTAAAAATGCGTCGCCGGGATTTAGAAAAGAAAAAAACCGCCGGTAAAATTTTTGGCCCTTTTCCCTCTGCTTACAAAGTCAATGAAGTACTCAAGCTAATCCGCCCAATTTTTCCATGGTGCAATGCCCCCCGGCGCACTGTGATGCGCCGCTGCTTAGAAAATCACCTCTCTTTGTGTCCCGGCGTCTGCAGCGGCGTCATTAGTATTCGCGCTTATCAAGAAATTATGGACAATTTGGCCCTTTTTCTCGCTGGCAAGAAAAAAAGTGTTACCAGAAAACTCCAGGCTCAATTGCGCCAAAATGTTATTGATGAAAACTTTGAAACTGCCGCCAAAATTCGTGATCAATTACAATTAATTGCCGAAATCACCAGTGTTAATAAACATTTGCGCGATGATATTTTCTTACCCAATCTCTCTGCTTATCGCCAAGAAAATGCCTTGATTTTGCTCAAAAACATTTTGCGCCAATACTTTCCCCTGCCGCGCGAATATCAAATTGAGCGTATAGAAGGCTATGATGTTAGTAATACCAGTGGCAAGCAAGCGGTAGTTTCTATGGTAGTTTTTACTGACGGCGCGCCTAATAACTCAGCTTATCGTAGTTTCAACATTCGCAGTTTAGATTCACCCAATGATTTTGCCATGTTGGCAGAGGCTTTGTCCCGGCGG
>CAYJFT010000004.1:5941-6633 GCA_964369765.1 uncultured Pseudomonadales bacterium
CCAATAATAACCCGCCTTTGGGTTTTTACAAATTGCCCTTTTTAAATCCCCCAAATTTTTTGCCCTTGTGGGCTGGGGTTTTGCCCCGGGGGCCAAACAATCTGCATTTTGGCCCCGCCCCCCAACTTTTCCTCATCGATGGCGGCAAAGGTCAGGTTCGCTCCACCCTACGCGCTCTAGCCGCTACCCCTCTGGCTGCTATTCCCCTCATCGGCCTGGCCAAAGACCCCGATCGCCTAATCATCCCCCAATACAATAGCGAAAACAAACTCACCTGGGAAGTTCTCACTCTCCCCAGCGATCATCTGGCTCTCCAACTCCTGCAACAAATTCGCGATGAAGCTCATCGTTTTGGTAAAAGTAAGCACACTCGCCGCCGCGATAAAGCCACCTTGGGTCTCACCTAAATACTGATTTGATACAAAATTTTGTATGAAAAGCTCATTTACTAACCCAGAAGACTTAATTTATCAACTTACCACTGATAAAATCTGCCCCGGTTTAGAACGCATTCAAGACCTGCTATATCATCTGGGCAATCCAGAAAAAAATCTCCCCATCATTCATATCGCTGGCACCAATGGCAAAGGCTCTACTTGCGCTATGCTAGAATCAATTACCCGCCACGCTGATTATAAAACTGGCCTCTATACCTCGCCTTATCTACACTCTATTAATGAAGTCATTCGGAT
>CAYJFT010000004.1:6643-24985 GCA_964369765.1 uncultured Pseudomonadales bacterium
ATCAACCCATTTCTGACCCAGAGTTTATTAATCTAATCAATTCCACCCGCCCCGCCCTAGCCAAAGTCAAAGAACGCCCCTCTTATTTTGAATTTAAAACTGCCCTCGCTTTCCTCTATTTTGCCCAGCAAAACTGTGACTTGATTATTTTGGAAGTGGGCCTAGGCGGGCGCCTAGATGCTACCAATGTCATTGCAGACCCGCTTGCTTGCCTAATAACTCAAATTGATTATGATCATCAGCAATATTTGGGCAATACTCTTATCAAAATCGCTAGCGAAAAAGCCGGTATCATCAAGCCCAATCGGCCAGTAATTATTATGGACCAAGCCCCAGGAATTCTCAATACTATTAAAACCATTGCTGCCCAGAAATCCGCCCCCGCTTATCTTTCACAGCCGCAAAATCTTACTCTCCAAAACTCTTCTCTTACTGGTAGCAATCTCACATATACTCCCAATCAAACACCTTCCCTTTCTTTCCATCTCCCGCTTCTAGGTGCCCATCAACTTCGCAATCTCGCTCTAGTCCTCCAGACATTACAAATCTTACCTAAATACTCATCGCTGCAATTTTCTCCCGCTGCAATTTCTGGCGGCTTGGCCCAAACAGAATGGCCAGGCCGCTTCCAAGTCCTCTCCCAAAATCCCCTGTTCATTTTTGACGGCGCCCACAATCCCGCTGGTTTAGAGACTTTTCTCACTGCTTGGCAAGACCTCCTCCCCGGTCAAAAAGGTATTTTTATTGTCGGTGTCATGGCCGACAAAGATTATTCTCAGATGATTAGCAAACTCGCCCCTTACGCCCACGCTTTTATCACTCTGACTCCTGATTATCACCGCGCTCTCCCCGCCAGCGACCTAGCCATCACTATCCAAAAAATCTTCCCCGGGCCCATCCACATCGCCCTCACTCCCGACCAAGCCGTCAAACTCGCCCTCACTCTCCATCAACAAAGCTCTCTCCCCATCGCCGCCCTAGGCTCACTTTATTTGGCTGATCCAATTGCCCGGGCAGTAAAGGAAAAAATCACCTAATAACTCTCTGTTCAACCAATTTCCCCCCAAAAAAAATACTGATGATTTGATTAAATTTTTCTAATGAAATCCTACTTTAGACAGCTTATTGCCATCCCGTAATACTTATGAAAATTGCTCCACGGACTAACATACCCAACATACAACTTCATAGTGCACGCATCCAAAGAGCTATTTTGTGTGCTACTCCACCAGCAACCGTACGCACCCTAATTATCAAGAGTCCCGGAGCTAAGCGAAAGACCTGAGAAAATTCCGTTGTAGAGAGCAGAATTGGTATAATGAGCAACAAGAGAAGTATTATATTGGATACTTTGACCATTGCCACCAAGAGATTTATCAAGGATGGTAAAGTCATCCCTAGTTGGTAGAACAAAACCTTCGGGACACAGACCAGTGACATCCGTTTGGGAGCCGGTGTAAAAAGTATTGTAATAGGCGGTTTGCTGTTGCATAGCAGCTTGCCAACTATAAAGATAGCCACATTGTCCAGCAAAGGTTCCACCAGTGGCACAGGGATCGTCGATAGTACCGGCTGGATCAACGTAATCGCCGTAAGTATTGGCTGGGAATTTGAATAGTACAACCAGTCATTCTATTATTACTAGGGTCTGCAATAGTAGTCCAATTCTCTGCCACCGGAGCTCCCTCACTGTCCGTCGCGCTCCAAGTACAACTCGGTCCCATTCCCGTGGCATTACTCACCGAGAGGGTAAAATTCTCATCCGTCCCCTCGCCAGTCTGTTCTATTATAATAGCATCATCAGAAGCGATATTACATATCGCCTCCATGGCCATAAAATGGCCATCTCCCCCGGGGCCATTTAGTTTTACAAACTTGTAACCATTCAAAAGGACTATTGAACCAGCTTCCCAATCCGCCACGGTGCGAAGTTTTATCTGCGCCTGAGCCTGACCAACTAGAGTAGGGGAGACTAAAAACTAAAAAGGGTTATCAGAGAGAGAGAGAGAGAGAGGCCAAAAAACCTTGATATATAGGTATTTTTTGGACAGCATCATTTTTTTCATTTTTTACTTTCTCTATCTTTATTTAATAGCAAAATTTTACCACAATTTTTGGGAAAAAAGAAGAGCTAATTTTTCAAATTTTTAATTTGCAAAATCCGTTTCTACCCCACCTAGTTTTACTCCCGGTATTCCCGCAGCAGAATCTGCGAAAGATAAAAGGGTCTATTTTACCCATAATTATTTCCTATTTTCCAAATTTTCACCTCTTTTCCAGGCTTGCAGTTTTAATCTAGGGGGAGTGTTTATTTTGATGGTCGATGTCGCAGCTTACTCTAGGCTTATAACATAAAAAATAAGTATGGATATATCAATCATAATCACTCATCAAAGTGCATGCATACTATAATATGCTGACTATTATAGTATGCATAGTATAATAAGCATCAAAAAATCTCTTGTAAAATTATTCCCTTGCATCCACCATATTTTAATCGCTAATTTTCCAATGTCTATCAAATTGGTAAATTTCTCAAAATCCAAAACCTAATAATTTCCAAAACTTGCTACATATAATTGTCTGAATAAGTCTTGATGTATCAAGAAATTACTGTTAAAGTCCCTGGAATTTTACTTAAAAGTCATTTTTTGCGCACAAAGTATTACTTATCAAATTCTAACATTTAGCTTAAAAGCCATCAAAAAAAGACAATATAATATTCCCGCAAATTGTGACACATAAGCGACAAAAACTACCTAAATGTGTACACTCAGCCAAACAAAACCCATAACTTTCTCAAAATCTTCCTCAAGAGCTTGTAACATTTAGTCTACAAAAAAAGCGCGTCAAAATTACCCCGCCACATCCACCATATTCAAGCACTTTATTCCCTGTAGATTATCAGTCACATAGCTGTATCCAAACGAACATCCCCTCCTTGTGTAAATATCACTTTTTGAACTCCTGCAATAGCTGTTTCCAAACGAACATCCCCTCCTTGTAAAATCAACCTCACTGCCCCCTTGCCATCCGAACTCTTATTATAAAAATAAATTTTTACTAAGATTAATATAGCTTACGGTTTCTTTTATCGCAAAACCCAAAATAAGTCCCGCCTCCTATTTACCACCACCTTTTCATCGCTCTTCCCCCACATTTTTCCCATAAAAAAAGTGGGTGTACGTGGATTCGAACCAAGGACCTCAGTCTTATCAGGACTGCGCTCTAACCAACTGAGCTATACACCCAACTTCTGTCAGGAATCCCAATTATAACACAATTTAGCCCATTTATATAATATAATCACTTTATGAGTTTGCAAATTTATCACGGTGAAGACAGCGCTGGCGCCTATCAAGCTATGCAAGACGCCATCGCTACAGAGAAAAAAACTGGCGCCACGCTTTTTAATCTAGAGGGCAAGACCCTGACTAGCGAAGAATTTTTTGCCCAGACCGCCCAAGACGATTTTTTTGCCGCCAAAAAAATCGTCGTCATTAACAATCTCCTCTCTCGCACTAAAAGCAAAGCTCGTGATGCCCTCCTCGCTCTCCTCCAAGACCAAGACGAAATCATTCTCACTCATCACAGTAAAAAACTCACCGCGGCTACCGAAAAACTTCTCCCCCGGGTCCAGAAATTTTACTTCCCAGAAAAAAGTTTGATCTGGTCTTTTCTCCCCCTGGTCCAGCCCCAAAATCAAAGCGCCGCTTTTGCCAACAAATTCCAAGCCGTCCTGGCGCAAAACGATGCCCAATATTTACTAGCTATGCTCATTTGGCAATTCTCCCAAGTTTTAGAAGCCCAAGCCGGCGTTTTTTCCGGCGCGCCTTTTCGACTTTCCTCCCTGACCAGCCAAGCCCAAAAATTTCCCGGTTCTACCCTCACCTATTTCTTCGCCACTCTCCTAGACCTAGACTATCGCTCCAAGTCTGGCGGCCTCCGTCAGCCGCTGGATCAGGAAATTTACCATCTTTTATACTTTGGTCCAAAAAAACCTTGATGTATCAATCTTTTTTTGCATTTTTCTTTTTGGCACTCACTCATCTAGACTGCTAATTTTATCACTTTCAAAAATCCCCGCTAAACCCGATATAGCAATCTAAATTGCATAAAGTATCATCATTACCACCGGCAGCGTCAGCGCCGATAAAATCGTGCTCAAAATCACCAATTCACTAGCATCATCTTCATCGCCATTATATTTCTCGGCAAAAAGCGCCAAAGAAGTCGCCGTTGGCAAAGCTTGTATCATTACAAAAATCATCCAAATCTCCCGCGGCATCGCCAATATCCACATTATCAAACCAGTTATCAGCGGCATCAGCGTCAATTGTAATATCGCCACCCGCCACAAGCGCCCCTTTTTAATAATCGCCCCTAGTCTCCGCACTTGCGAGAGCATCAAGCCAATCGTCAGTAGCGACAGCGGTGTCATCATCCCCGCCAAATAATCCAAGCCACTATTAACAAACTCGGGCAAACTGATTGAACCCAAAAAGAAAACCAGGCCTAGCAAAACCGCCACGATATTAGGATTGACAAACATATGCAGCAGATTTTTTAGGCGCAATTGATGCTCAAACAGCCACACCCCATAGCTAAACAAAGCCAAATTAAAAACCACCATCAAGCCCGAATAAATTATCATTGACTCTGGCCCAAAAATCGCCATGGTTAGCGGATAACCCAGGAAGCTAGCATTATTAAAAATAAAAGCAAATTGATGTTGCCTGGCCAAAATTCTCGTTTTCTCCCCCCGGCCAAAAAGCGCCCTGGCCACAATCAAACTAACCCCAATCACCACCACTGCCCCCACCACCGCCTGCAAAAATAACCACAGCGAAGCCTGATCAAAGCTACTAGGAAACGCCCGGAAAAGCGCTGCCGGCATCGCTACCCCCAGCAGCAAATTAGCCAGCGTCCGACTCGTCCCCTGTGGTAAAAATCGCGCCCGCCCCAGCAAAAACCCTAGAGCCACCAGCACCCCAATGGTTAATAAACTCTGATAAAATATTCCCAAAGATTCCATACTTTTATTATAACAATTTTACCCGCAAACATCCAGTTACTCTGGATTCCAACTATTCTAATTTCTCTAATAGTTCAATTACTCCTATCTATCCGTCTTTCTAACTATTAAGAAAAACTTAATAGTTCAATTTGACTTCTTTCATGCTATAATTACCCCTATGGAAAAAAAGCAATTTAGCACTCAAACAATTTTTTTAATCATCAGCGCAGTCGTTTTTGCCCTTATTTGCGCCATCGCTTTCTGGCCCCAGGCCCAGACTTTAGACGACCAAGAATCAGTAGATCTTAATCAAGAAATTAGCACTATGGAAGGAGATACTATGTCTCAAGAACTTATTATCGAAGATATGCAAGTTGGCACCGGGCCCGCCGTCCAAGCTGGCGACAATATCAGCATTCATTATCATGGCACTTTGGAAGACGGCACCGTTTTTGACAGTTCAGTTGACCGCGGCACTCCTTTTGAAACTCAAATTGGTGTGGGTATGCTTATCCAAGGTTGGGATCAAGGTATTCCCGGTATGCAAGTTGGGGGCAAACGCCGCTTAACCATTCCCGCTGATCTCGCTTATGGCAATCAAGCTATTGGCAATATCCCCGCCGGCAGCACTTTGATTTTCGATGTCGAGCTTTTGGAAATTCAATAGGTGAAATTTACTGCCGATTTTGTGGGCAAAATTGCCGACTTAGCTAATCTTCAGGTTGATGACCAGGACAAAAAAGACCTGGCTATCAGCTTTAGCGAAACTTTGGCCTATGTAGAGAAACTTAGCCAAATTGATGTCAGCGGTGTTGCACCCACTTATCAGGTTAATAATTTAGTCAATGTCATGCGCGAAGATATAGTAGAGGAAAATTTTCAATTTACTCAGGCCGAAGCTTTAGCCAATGCCAAGCAAACTCATGACGGTTACTTTGTAGTCCCCAGGATTTTAGATCATGAAGCTTAATCAATTAACTTTAACTAGCGCCTTGGCAGGAGTCCAAGCCAAAAAATTTAGCGCCCAGGAAGTTTGGCAAGCTTGTCACGACGAAATTTTGGCCAAAAACCCCGAGTGGAATGTTTATCTACATACTCGCGATGACTTTGATGTGGCGACACCAAAGGGTCCGTTGGCCGGTTTGCCCCTCGCTATCAAAGACAATTTTTGTCAAAAAGGTAGCCCCACTACCGCCAGCAGCAATGTCTTGCGCCCTTTTGTCCCACCTTACAATGCCACCGTGGTTCAGCGCTTAACAGACGCCGGGGCCAGTTTTTTGGGCAAAGTAAATATGGACGCCTGGGCTCATGGCAGTAGTACTGTCACTTCTGATTTTGGTTTTACCCGCAATCCCCGCAACCCGGAACACTTTCCCGGTGGGAGCAGCGGCGGCTCCGCCGCCGCGGTCGCCGGTGACCTTTGTCTAGCTGCCCTAGGCAGCGAAACCGCCGGTAGTATTCGTCAACCTGGGGCTTGGTGCGGTTGTGTTGGCATTCGGCCCAGCTATGGCCGGGCCAGCCGTTATGGCGTTGCCGCCATGGCCTCTAGCTTAGACAGCCCCGGTTTTCTTACCAAAACTGTCGCCGACAATGCTTTATTGCTCCCATTGATTTGCGGTTTGGACCAGCGCGATGCCACTACCTCACCAGAAACTTTTCCCAATTTAAACGCTTATACTGGCATCGCTCCTAATAACTCCAGTGCCGCCGCTAGCTCCAAAACTCCTCTCCGCGGCAAAACCATTGGTTTTGCCTATCTAGATCTACCAGGCCTGAGCGACGACATCCGGGCCATTTATCAAAATACCTGGCAAGAACTTGAACAACTTGGCGCCACTGTCAAAGCAATTAAACTCCGTGTACCCCGCCACGCCATGGGCATTAACTCGTTGGAGCAGGGCCGCTTAGTTAGTTGTAATTTGGGCCGGTATGACGGCTTTCGGTAGGGATAAAATCGCGCGTTTTTTGGCGACGAGGCCAAAAAACGCGCCATCTTGGGCACTTTTCTCCTCTCTACCGGCTATGCCGACAAATATTACTGGCAAGCCCAAAAAGTCCGCAGTCTTTTTGTCCAAGACTTCGCCACTGCCTTTACCGACTGCGATTTAATCGCCTGTCCTACTTCACCCACTTTTGCCAAAACCATTCAACCCGCCAGCAATTCCGCCACCACCACTGACGCTATTATCGGCGAACTCGAAGACATTTTTACCGAACCCTCTGCCATTTGCGGCCTCCCCAGTGCCAGTCTCCCTTGCTATCGCGACCCCCAAACCAATCTTTACTTGGGTCTCAACCTCATTGCTCCCATGCATGCCGAAGACTTAATTTTTGCCACGGCTTACGCTTATGAAAACGGCACCAATCACAACTCTTGGCTCGCTACCTTAGAAAGTCATCATGTCTAATCCAGTCACCACCGCACCTAATAACTCAAAATCTCAATACCATCTCGTTTGCGGCCTAGAAATCCACACCGAACTCAAAACCGCCAGCAAAATGTTTTGCAGCTGCACCAATGACCCTTTTGGCGCCAGCGCACCCAATACCCATACTTGCCCAGTCTGCCTAGGTATGCCCGGCGGCCTGCCCGTCGCTAATCAAAAAGCCATTGAGTGGACCATCAAACTTGGTCTTTTTCTTGGTTGTCAAATCAATCTCACCTCTAAATTTGATCGCAAAAATTATTTCTACCCTGACCTCCCCAAAGGCTATCAAATCAGTCAGTACGATCTGCCTTTTTGCTATGACGGCTTGGTCCAAACCAGCTATGGTCCCGTCCGCATTACCCGCATCCATTTAGAAGAAGACACCGCCAAGCTCCAGCATACTACCATTGATGGCAAGAAAGTTACCCTAATCGACTTCAATCGCAGCAGCGTCCCCTTGGTGGAAATTGTTTCTGAACCAGACATCACTTGTCCCGAACAAGCAGTAGAATATGCCCGAGCCATCCGCCAGGCCGTCCGCTATTTAAGTATTGGCGATGCCGATATGGAAAAAGGCGGCATGCGCCTGGAAGCCAATATTTCCCTGCAAACCCCAGAACAAAAAGCCGCCCACACTCTCCCTGATTACAAAACCGAGGTCAAAAACATCAATTCTTTTAATTTTATGAGTCAAGCTATCACTTATGAAATCAAACGCCAAACCAAGCTCCTAGATGCTGGCGAGCGCATTCCCCAGCAAACTCTGGGTTTTAATAGCAATAAAGGTAGTACTTTTGTCCAGCGCGCCAAAGAAAACGCCGCCGATTATCGCTATTTCCCCGATCCCGACTTGCCCACTTTCCACTTTACTAAGCAGCAAATTGCCACTTGGCGCACAGAGCTCCCACCCACCCCCCAGGAAATTTTGCAACAGTGGCAAGAAAACTATCAACTCTCCCCCAAATACGCCCAAAATTTCCTAGACACCGCCCCTCTCCGCAACTTCGCCACCACTCTCTGGCAAGAAGCCGCCACCGCCAAAATCAATATCGAGCAATTAGCCAATTTTATGATCAATAAAAAAGTTCCCTGGTCCATCACCGATCAAACCGCTACCATTATCGCCGCCTTCCAAAAACTCACTGCTCACGACACTATTGACCAAAACGAGCTCGACACCATCGTCGCCGCCGTCCTCGCCGCCCACCCCGCCGAAACCACCCGTCTCCAAGCCGGCGAAAACAAACTTCAAGGTTTCTTCCTTGGCCAAATTCTCCGTCAACTAGGCAAAAAAGTTGAACCTCAGCTTTTAATCAAAACTCTCCATAACACCCTGGCCAAACTTGACAAATAAGAGCTAGTTTTATATAATACCCTTCTTGCGCCGGTAATCAAGCTTTACTGGACGCGAACTTTAAATTAAAGGGGGACATAAAGATGAGTAGCCTTATCCAAGAAAATGTATTAACTCCGCTCAGTCAGTATCGTCTTCAGCAAAAAGTAGACGACGAAAGCTGGAAGAACAAAGCGAAAGATGGGACAAATAATCCCGACTATCAAAACAAACAAAGGCTCAACCGAGCCGAGGGAAAAGACGCTTAACAATACTCATCACCACCGGCCTGATTGCCCCGCGCAATCAGGCCATTTTTTTATCCCCAGCTATTTGACATATCATAATAAATTTGTTATAATACCTTTTACCTCACATCCTCATGTCGGGGCTAAACAATAACAGCTTTGTTTATTCCTGCTACCTGAGGTAAAGTCTTTTCATTAGTAAAAGACCCCTTGATACTCGGCTTGCGCGCATTCCTCACAGATTTGCCCGCAAGCCACTTTTTTTGCCTTTAGCACCCCCCTCTCTTTTTTTACTTTTAAGATAAAATCTCTGCTAAAACCTGCTCCAGACTCAACAATTGCTGCTGACCATCACTCATCCGCCGCAACATCATCTTTTTCTCTCGCAACTCATCCTCACCTATTATAATAGAGTAGGGGACAGCCAAGTCATCTGCATATTTCATTTTTTTCTTCAAACTAGCCTGAGCCAAATAAACTTCACAGGCTACTCCTGCCGCCCGCAACCCGGCCGCCACCTGCAACGCCCAAGAATTATCTTCTCCAAGTGGCAAAATTACCACTTGGCTAACCGTTTTTTCTCTCACTTGCCACAAACCCAATTCTTTTAATTGATAAAAAAATCGTGTCAACCCAATTGACATCCCTACTCCCGGCATTTTCACTTTGGCAAAATTGCCCACCAAATTTTCATAGCGCCCCCCCGAACAAACCGAACCCATACTAGCTGCTCCAGTCAAAATTGTTTCAAAAATAGTCCCGGTATAATAATCCAAACCCCGAATAATCGCTGTATCGAAAATATAATTTTCTTGCCTTACCCCCAGCGCCGCCAAAGTCCGCCCCACTGTTTCCAATTCACTCACTCCACTGATAAAAGTCTCATTCTCTATATCCAGGCGCAGCAGTGCCTGCACCACCTGCTCCAAACTGCCCCGAATCTGCGCAAAATCTACGATTTTGCGCACCTCAAAAGCATTTAGGCGCAAATAACCTAATTCCTCTTTTAATTTTTTCACTCCAATTTTCTCGGCTTTATCCAAAATTCCCAAAACTTCCCCCATATCCAAAATCTTCATCGCTTCCATAAAACCACTAATAATTTTACGATTATTGATTCTAATCACAAACTCGCCCAGCGCCAAATTCTCCATAGTTGCCGCAATCAAACTAATAATTTCCCCATCATATTCTATAGCCAAACTCCCCCGGCCAACAATATCAGCATCAGCCTGATAAAATTCCCGATAACGTCCCTTTTGCGCTCGCTCACCCCGATAAACCTTACCCACTGCCTGCCGGCGAAAAGGAAAAGTTAATTCATTTTGATAATTGGCCACATAACGCGCCAAGGGCACTGTTAAATCAAAGCGCATCGCCAAATCAGTTTCTCCCTTATTAAAGCGATAAATTTGCTTCTCTGTTTCCCCGCCCGCTTTGGCCAATAAGACCTCTGCCCGCTCCAAAATCGGCGTTTCCACCATACTAAAACCATACAAAGCATAAGTATCACTGATAATTTTTTTTAGTCTATCAAATTCCAGCTGCTCCCCCGGCAACCATTCTGCCATTCCAGCCAAAGGGCTTAAATTTATTTTTTCTACCATAATCTAACTATTATATCATCCAAAACTTGCAAATATAACAAAAATGTCGCCTCGCAAGACGACATTTTTATAATAAATATTTTTTCCTTTATTGTTGATTATTGACGCAGAAATAACAAGCTGCAGCTTCATCGTCACAGATAATATCTTCATCGTCACCCTCAGTTTTTCCAGTCCACTCTACAGTAAAGCCTTTACCGTTTGCCGAGGTTGTCCACACAGGTAAGCTCTCGGTATTACCCACCGAACTCCAGTTAGCCACATATTCTAACTTCGCACAAAGAAGAAATCTTTGTGGTCCATCGCCCATTTCATCAGAAGTGGAAAAAACATAATCATAGCCATTAACCTCAGGTTCAATTAAATCATTCAGACAACCCAAGTCTTTCAAATTTTCTGTCAAACCCAGAAAGTCACTAGCTTCATAATCAACATTAGTAAAATCATCCTCATCAGTTTTAAAACCATAATACTCTCCACTGGGCACATCATAACAAGTCTCTAACGCCGTGGCCACCGCATCAATATCGGCCTGGCGCCCGGCATTACGAGTCCGAATAATCGCCGCACTAAAACTAGTTACAGACAAAGTCGCCAAAATCGCAATCACCGCTACCACCACCATTAACTCAATCAGAGTAAAAGCCTTTTTTGTTTGTTGCATTTTTCCTTTCAAATACATTTTTACCATTATTTATCTGCAATAAAATTTGCTTCAAAAGAATTAAAACACAATTAAAAAAAAATGTCAAGTCAAAAGATTAAACTGGCGCTTTTTTGACTATATTAGCCCTATTTTGAGCTATTAGGCCACAAAATATCCCTGTAAAAAAAGCGCCAAATTAATTAACATCAAGCAAAAAGACAGACCACAAAACAGCCAACCGCACCATCGGCGCTGGGCAAAAATCCGCGCCAAAAATAATGGTCCAATCAAACACACCAGGGTATAACGGGGCATACTAGAAAAAGTCCCCGTCAGCGTAGGAATTAAATAGGCTCCAGCACTAAATAACCACCAGGTCCAGGGGTAAATTTCTTTTTTGCTTCGCCAATTCTGCCAGGCAGTAAAAAGCAGCGCTCCCGCATAAAACAAACTAATTACAAACTCTTGTAAAATCTGAAAAAATTTAATATCAAGCGGCAAACCAACTATAAAAATCCGCATATAACGATAAACCGTTTGCGGCCACAAAACCAAAGTGCTCGTCTGGCGACCCGAACCAAATTCACTTTGCACACTCATAAAATAAAGCGGGTCGCCAAAATTTATCCCCAAATAAAACATATAAGCAAGCAAGCCCAAACCCCCCCCAGCTAGACATAAGACATTTACCCAATCTTGCTTACCCCAGCGCCGCAGTTTTTCTTGGCCCAGCCCCTTTTGCCACCGCAGCCAAAAAAGCGCCCCAAATAATCAATTAGCAAAACCACTGGCAAAATTACCCCCACTAGCCGAGTAGCACTCAAAAGCAAGCAAAAAATCCCCACCAAATAAAATTTCCTGCGCTCATAACTCCATAGCGCTGCCAGCAAAAGCAAGACAAAAAGTGCCTCATTATACCCAGCGGCAAAAAAGAAACTCGCCGGCAAAGTCAACATCACTATTAATATCCAAGCGCTAATTTTCTCCCCAAATTTCTCTCCAAAATACTTATGCCCAATTAATATCCAGCCCAAAGTTGCCCCGGCACTAAGCAAAATACTAGCCAACAAACGCTCCACCCCCACCATCCCCACCCCCGCTATCAACAGCGGATAAAGTGGAAAAAAGGCTTGAATCAAGTCTATACCTTGCTCATATCCACCGGCAGCAATAGTTTGATAATGAAAACCATCAAAAGCATTCAGCCGCGCCAACCAGCCCGGCAAATCACTTCTTTCCAAAACCTCCCAACCCGGATAAGTAGGTGCAAAAGCCACTGGCTCTCTCGCTATTACCACTGCCCCTAGCAAAAAAATCACTCCTAACCAAGCAGCAAATAAAATTAGCAATTTTTGCCAATAATTAATCTTCATTATGAATTAGCGTTTAAATATTTTTGCACTTTGTCTTTGAACCAAAAACTATAAATACTCCGGGCCCCAATATAGGCAGGCACCGCCAAAAGTGCTCCGGCCACCCCAAAAAGCTGCATCCCAGCCAAAATCAGGATAATACTGATCATGGGACTAACATTGGCTGTATTTTTCATTATAGTAGGCACAATAAAGACATTTTCTAATTGTTGCACCACAATTGAAAAAGCCAAGGTCCAAATTGTCATAGGTACCCCCCCATAAAGCATACTCAAAATCACTGCCGGAATCGCTGCAATAATCGGTCCAATATTAGGCACAATTTCTAATGACCCCGCCAAAATTCCCAAAGGCAGCGCATAAGGCACTCCAATCAAAAACAAACCCAAGCCCACCAATAAGCCCATCACCAACATCAGTCCTGCCTGGCCAGAAATCCAGCCCCCCAATTCTTTTTCTAGCATTACCGTAAATTTTTTCCAT
The DNA here is from genome assembly GCA_964369765.1 of uncultured Pseudomonadales bacterium. Taxonomy (GTDB): domain Bacteria; phylum Patescibacteriota; class Microgenomatia; order UBA1400; family PJMF01; genus JAUNST01. The sequence goes on from CAYJFT010000004.1 coordinate 19,780, forward strand.
TTTAAAATTTTCTTTTGATCTTTGGTAAACCAATAGATTTTTTTATAAAACTGGCCATATTCAAAAGAAAAATGCATAGAAATAACAAATAAAGTCACCCCCATAAATAGCACCCCAAATGTCCCACCCACCAGACTAAAAAGTGCTCCAAAAGAAGAAGCAAAACGGCTAAAAATATCACTAATTTCACTCAAAGTAAAATTAAACGCCATGATTTCTTCTGCCAAGCCAGGAGCCAGCGCACTTAAATCAATTTGGCTAATAAAATGAGCAGTTTCATTAATAAATGCCGGCAAAATCAGCGAAATTGCCCCAATTGCCACCAGTAAAAACAAAATGTACATGGCTATAATCACCAAAGTTTTGGGCAGGCGCGTCCATTTTAAAAGTTTTTGAATTGGTTTTTGCAAAGCCAGCATTAATAGATAAGCGGTAAAAATAATCATCACAATATTTTGCAAATACCACAAACCAGCTACCACTACCCCTATGGCCAAAATAGTCAAGATTACCACAATAGTCTTGCGTCCCACTTGCATTGATTCTTTGCCCAACATATTAATCCTTTCAATTACAACTATAATCATTATATCACAACAAAGCATTTTTGTATGCTATAATCCGCTTATGAATAGTAGTAAACCTACCCTAATTTTTGATTTTGACGGCACCATTGCCGATACTTTTACCCCCACTATGGAAATTTTAAGCCAAGACTTTAAAAAATGGGGTGACCGCTTTAATAAAAAAGAAACTATCAAAGATTTACGCCAGATGAGCATCACCGAAATTGTCCAAATTGTCCCTGGCGGCTGGTGGAAATTTGCCTATTTACTTTACAAAGCCAAACTTTATCTGCGCCGCAATTTCAATCATTTAGAAGCTTATCCGGGGATTGTTTATGTCTTGCAAAGTCTAGCCCAAAACAATTACCCTCTTTATATTGTCACCTCTAATAATAAAAAATTTGTCCAGAAATTTTTAGACCATTATGGTCTGGGTCACATTTTCACTCAAATCATCCCTACCAAAGGCTTATTTAATAAAGCCAAGACTTTGACAAAAGTTATAGATAAATACCAACTCTCCCCCCGCCACACTTATTATATTGGCGACGAAATCCGCGATGTCCAGGCTTGTCACAAAGCCAATCTAAAAATTATTAGCGTGGGCTATGGTTTTAATTCTCTAGAGGGTATCAACCGTTTTCGCCCCGATTATACAGTCAAAAAACCGATGCAACTTTTGGATTTAATTCCCACTCTCAGTAAATAAAAATGGTAAAAAAACCAAAAAACCTTGATGTATAGGGATTTTTTTGGGTCAAAATTGCAAATTACTAAAAACCCAAGCAATTACCATGGTTAGCAAAAGCAAACTAGGCAATAACCAAATTGCTTTTTTATGACTAGCCGCTTCTATTTCTTTACGCTTTTTGCGCTCTTCCCGGGCTAATTTGCGCTGCAGTTTTTCCAACTCCAGAGCGGCGGTGTCTTCTGCCACCGCCGCCACTTGTTCTTCATTAGCTTCTTGGCCAATTTTAATTTCCGAAAGAAATTCTTTTTTGCGCGCCATTAATTTCTCCTAATTTATTGATCATTAAGCACAATCACTGCTTCATAATCACCAGCACTATCTTCTGTCTCTATGTCTTCATCAAAAGTCAAAGTTTTACCACTAGCTTCTTCCAAAATATCAATCAAAGCACTATTTTTCTCACTCATTAAGACAAAATTGCCACTTTCTTCATAAGTCCCACTGGCATTGCCAGCATCTACAGCCGCAAAATCTTCTACTTCCAAAGCAGTCTGGACCTCACCTGCATAACCTGCTATCCCAGTAGCATTGACCACCAAAATACTCATAGTGCTTAAATCCAATTCTTCTTCATCAACATCACTGGCATCAGCCGAATCACTGGCCTGAGCACTAGGTGAACTATCCACCGGCATTACTACAGGCTCTGGAGTAGGCAAAACAGTTGGTTCTGGAGTAGGCAAAGCATTGCTATCAGCAAAATCATTACCAGTTAAACGCAAAATTAATAAGCCCACTCCAATACCTAGGGCAATTGTAATTACAAAAATTAATAAAAATAAGAAGAACTTTTTGAAAAATTGTCCCATGCCACCTTTCTTTTGTTTTATTTTTTTATTTGTTTCTATAGCATTTTTTGCTGGTCCTGGCGCTGGTTTTACCCCCATTGTCACCCCCGCTGCTACTGCTGGACCAGTACCCGCTGCCCCCGCACCCGCTACCCCCATCCCCGCTACTGGCCTCTCTTCATTTCTAAAGAAACTCAAATCCGCCGCTTGATTTTGCGCCGAAACCTTGATGTCAGTATTTTTTTCCTCTACATTTGCCAAAGAACGCTCTGGGGTATTATAACTCAAAGCCGCCCCTTTTTCGCTTTTATTTTCGCCATTTTCCAAAGGGTTTTTTTCTGGAGCAACCTCACTAACTTTTGGCACCTCCTTTACCTCTGCCGCTGGCACCACTGGCTCTGACATCGGAGCTGGCGCCGCCGCCGCTACCGGCGCAGTCGCACTCACTGCTGCTCCCGCACCCACTGCCCCTACCGCTACCGCTGCGCTCTCTGTTGTTAAAACCGAGCGTAAATCATCTTCTTTGTCATCAGTCATTTTCAAGCTTTCTATTTCTTTTACTTTCTCCTCCTCAATATTTTCGGCCAAAGCCTGCAAGGTTTCTGTCTTCACTGCCGCTGGCTCTACTTTTTCCGGCTCTTCTTCCTCAAGCTCTGCCACTGTTTCCACTACTTCTTCTACAACTTCTTCCTCCTTTTCTGCAATTTTCTCCTCTAGCTTCTCCTCCACTTTCTCCTCTATCACCTCTTCTACTACCGCTGCCCCTGCCACTGCCGCCACTGCCCCACTAGCCTCTAACATCTCCAAACTAAATCTGGGTACTACAAATTCACTCAGACTCAAAGTCCGCCCCGCTACTTCAATAATTTGCCGCAAATAAGCCGGAATTTGCCCACTATCATCACCTTTTTCCACCAATTGTTGCACTGGCATCACTCCATTTAGGCTTTTGCTCAAACTTTTTTCCACTGCTTCATCGCTCAAAAAATACACCGTTTGCAAATTTGGTTCGGCTCCTTTGAGAGTTTTAATTGTTTCCAGAAGTTTTTTTTCATCACTAAGTGTAGCATTCTCGGTTTGATTTATCCCCACAAAATGCTCAGCCAGATATAAATGATCACCAACTTGAGCTATAGTCACCGAGGGCTCCAAAGTCACCGCTGCTTTTAATGTCCAACTTAGGGGAATAATTTCCCTGATAGCAATTTTACGCTCTCCAATCGCCAATTTCAATTTGGCTCCCAATTCTTTCTCAAAAGCAGATAACTGCACTTTGGAAGTTTTACCTCTGGTCAAAAGTACGCTAGTTCTGGTATCATGGGTAAAGGTAGAAACCTCTATTTTAGGCAATAATTCGTCTCGCAGATATTTGGCAATCTCTATATCTTCTTTTTCTGGCACCGACACAATTGTATCGGTAAAAAGATAATCTGGCAAAACCAAATCATAATTTCCTTCTTCTATCCGGGCAAAAAGTTTTTGCAAGTTTTCTACCAGCAAATTTTGCTCGTCCAAAAAACTCCCATTAATCTGATGAAAAGATTTTAAAGTAAAATAATCAGCTTTTACCGACTCAGCCAAAACCACCGTAAAGGCAAGCTCGGGCATAATATATAATAATTGTTGTTCTTTTGTAGACATAACTGGACATCCTTTGTCTAATAATAATTCCTTTGGCAATTATAAGCGATTTTTTAGTATCGTGCAAGTAGCAATTTTATGCTATAATCATCACTATAGCCTTTCCAAGGCAATTTTAATGGTAAGCTAGTCAAGTTGGTCACGACACGTGTCTGAAAAACACGCCATTCAGGTTCGATTCCTGAGCTTACCACTTTTTATTTTGCTACTTTTCCAAGCTATTTTTATACTTAATCAACTCCATATCAGTGTTTATTTCATGATATAAACCATTTTGACAAAATCCCAATTTCTCATAATAAGCCCGCGTCCCGATGGCCGAAATGACCTTGAGTCTTTTATAACCATTTTTCTTGGCAATCTCTATAGCTTTATTGATTAGGCGCCGGCCATAGCCGGCATGCTGATAATTTCCAGATTCACGCAAAGCCGTTAAAACCCCATAAATATGCACTTCTCTAATCATCGCTGTTTTGCCCAAATCTTCTGGTAAATCAGCATATATTCCTTGTAAATTCTTTTTGGGCAATGATAAGCGCAAAAAACCCACCAGGCGCTTGTCTTGATTAACAAATTGCAAAAAATACTCTTTACTCACCTCAGTTTGATAAAGACTTTTTTTGAGCAAAAAATGACCATTGACAAATTTGCTTGCCCTCACCTCTCTACTACGGATTTCTTTTATCTCAATTTTACTCTGCAAACACGCCTGTTCTACCAATTGCCGAAAATTACTCTTTTTATTGCCCACTACAATTTCCCCAGAAGAAATATCCCGGATCATTCTCGTCACCCGCATATATTCGGGAGTTTGGCGCAAAAACTCCACCAAAACCTCTAATAATTCGCTTTCGCGGTATGGCCGCCACAGTTTTTGCTCATAATAGTCCATTAACGGCGCAGTTTTTAGCAATGAACAAGGGTAAATTTTAATCTCATCAGGTAAAAACTGCGCCGAACTAACAAATTCCTGATAATCCCGCTTGTCGCCCTCTACACTCCCACCTAGTAAATTAGCCATAAAATGAGCATGAATTTTAAAACCAAAAAGCCGCAATAATGAAAAGGCCCGGGCAATCTGCTCTTTATTAATCCCCCGTTTATTAGACGCTAAAACCTGATCATTCACACTATGAACACCAATTTGAACTTTGGTACAGCCCAACTGGCGCAAAATTAATAAACTATGCTTGCTAATCAAATCTGGCCTGGTTTCTATCACCAAACCCACATTTCTAAAGGCTGCCAATTTATTATTATCCTGATCTTGCCGGACTCTTTCCCAACTAGCTTGTTGTTTTGCTGCCCAGAACTTTTCTCTCTGATTGTCCACATAAAGCTCTTTTACCAATTGATTATAAGTAATTTCTCGCTTATCCAATTTTTCTTGCCACTCCCGCCAAATTTCTTCATTTTCTACGGCAGTTTTGGTCAAAATAGGGATTTTTTTTGCCTGTAAT
>CAYJFT010000004.1:24995-27631 GCA_964369765.1 uncultured Pseudomonadales bacterium
CTCATAAAACTTTTCTCTCTCACTCATCAACTCTCCTTGTTGATCAGTCCCAAAAATATTTAGGGCCAGAAAAATTTCCGCTATAAACCAACGCTGATAGGCTAGCGGATAAGCCGACCATGTCCCCCCCAAAATAATAATTTCCACCTTTGATAAATCATGCCCCATTGCTCGCAAAGCTTTTAGGCGCGCGCAGACCTGTAAAAAAGGATCAAAGTAATTACTTTCTGCGCGCGCTGCCCCCGGTTCACTGGCCAGATAACTTTTGGGCATCCGGGCTTCACTAGGACAAAAAATACATTGCCCCGGACAAGGCCAAGGCTTGGTCAAAACCGTCACTGTAGCTACTCCCGATTGCGTTCTAATCGGCTTGACCTGCAAATATTTTTGCAAATTTTTCACATGCTCACTTTTGAGTCCATAAACAAAAAAAGACTTATTAAAAGCGGCCAAAATTTCTGCTTTGGTGTAAAAAGGTTGCAGAGTGGGGACTTTTTGCCTGGGGTGTCGCCGCTGTAAACGCAAAAGCGCCAAATCATTTAAATTATCTATATCCTCTAAATATATTTTGACCAGCTCTAATAATAAAGCTTGCATAGAACTGGGGATAAAATTATTTCTTTCTGGTATATCAATCATAATTACTCATATTATATCATACCATCCCCCCATAGCTACCCTAGGCCAAATGCTCCCAAATCTCTGCCACCACGGTTTCTGTAGGCAGACTAGCTCCACCCCGCTCACCCACAGTCACAAATTCCAGCTTTTTCTCTGGCAAACCCACCACGCTAGCTGCTTGCAATAAAGTCTGCATCGCTGTGCCAGCGCTTAGCATTTGCTGATGAAAATTATTTCCCACCATCAGCACCACTCGCTTTTCATCTTCTTCTAATAAATCAGCACAATAAACTACACTAGCCAAACTAGGACTTAAACGCTTAATTTCTTTGCTCCAGGGCAAAAACTTATCCCGCCACATTTTACTTTTTTGCCCTATCTACCAGCTTTATCAGGGCCAATTCTAATTCCAAATAAGGCAGGGCCAAACCACTGCGCACCGCCAATAAATTTTCCAATAAAAATTCAGCCTGTTTTTTATTTAAAGACAAATTTTTCTCTCCCAAAACATTGGCCAAAAGCTGAGTATGCAAAAAGGTAAAAAAGCTTTCATAAAAAATTTTTTCCGCCCAGTTTTCTGCCCGCAACTGAGCAAAAAAAGCAATAATTTTCTCTGGCGATTTTTCCAAAATCGCCACCACTAATTCCTCTACCAACTGATTCTGATTACCACTCAGGCATTTTTGCACTTGCCCCACACTAATCTCCCCCTGATTAGCCAAAGTTTGCAATAATTTTACTCCATCACGAAAACTACCATCGGCCAAACGAGCCACTTGCTCTAGCGCCGCCGGCTCTGCTTTGATTTTCTCTGCCGCCAAAATATTTTCAAACACCGCCAAAAGCTCTGCTTCACTAGCCCGGGTAAAATTCAACAACTGACAACGACTAGCCACTGTAGCCGGAATTTTATGCCGCTCGGTGGTGGCCAAAATAAAAACACAGTGATTAGGCGGTTCTTCCAAAGTCTTTAATAAAGCATTAAAAGCTTCATTGGTAAACATATGAGCTTCATCCAAAATATACACCGCCATGGGACTCAGAGGGGGGGGCATCATTAGTTGCTCTTGCAATTGCCGCACATCATCTATGCCCCGGTGAGAAGCCGCATCCATCTCTATTACCGCAAAAGAATTACCGGCAAAAATATTTTGTACTTCTTTTTCCTCTACATCAGCATCCTGATAAGGCAACATTTTTGCCCCCGGTCCATTTTTGCCCAAAAAATTATTCTCTACCGCCGTCCGATTATTCTCACTAGAAAGCATGGCAGCAATTATCCGGGCAGTAGAGGTCTTACCCGTCCCCCGTGGCCCAGCAAACAACCACACTCGGCCCAAATTACCTCCCTTTTGCAATTGCAAAAGTTGCTCCCGGATTTTGTCTAAATGCAAATCCGCAAATTTTTTGGGTCGATAATAATTTTGCCAAATCTTTGTCATCACTTACCCATTATATCAACAAATCGTCTTTATTTTTGACTAAAATTTTTTAAGGCAAAAACAACTCTTGGCCCGGGGTACTTTCTGCTTCTTTAATTATCACTCTCTCACCGCTAGCTTTTTCCAAAACCAGCTCTGCCCCCAATTCTCCCCGGTCTACGGCCCGGCCTACCTCTTCAATCTCTTCACTCACTTCTCGTATATAAACTGGTTGACCTAAATTTGTTTCACTCTCACTCAGGCTTACCCCGCCATAATTTGTCACAATTTCTCCCAAACCCGCCAATAATTCCTGATTATCAGTTTCCACAATTTTCACTTTTGCCAAGCCCTCATTATGCACCCATAACCACTCATCAAAAGCCGCCCGAGAAGTCAGTGGTAAAACATGAGTAAAAAATAGTTCTCCCAATTCAGTTTTTAGGTCCGCTTCTTGCTCTGGTAAAACTTGCTCTTTATCCCACCACAAAATCATTTCTGGTTCCACTATCCCAATTTGCTCACCCTGATAATAAACTGTCCCAATTTGCTCTGGCAAAGAAGTTTTTAGGTCTAAATCATCCCCCAGGGCAA
>CAYJFT010000004.1:27641-28069 GCA_964369765.1 uncultured Pseudomonadales bacterium
AGGCGCAATCAAATCGCCATCCCAAACCAAACGCCAACCATCAGCTTCCCGGCGCCAAGTCGTCAGCACTTCTTGTTTGAGCTCGCCCAAAAGGGGGATTTCTCTACTAATCGTCATCAACGCAGTTTTTTCTCTCTCCCAAGGCATTGCCCAACAATTCCCACAATCTATACTCACTTTTAATTCCCCAGTCTCTAGATTCTGGTCAATTTGTTTTAATTGTAAATAAAAATCCTGCCAAGAAATCTCTTTTTTTGTCTGACTATCCAGATAAAAATACAAATCCTGATAATTTTGACTTTCCCATTTCTCTACTACAAATTTCACCGTTTCTAGTGGAGTAGGGGAGAGGAAAAAAACTGCCTGAGCAAATAAAATCAAAATTAACAGCAAACGCAACCACCACCATTTAATTTTGAAATAAAACG
>CAYJFT010000005.1:0-6334 GCA_964369765.1 uncultured Pseudomonadales bacterium
GTGTCAACAAAACTACCTTCTCCGGTAATGGCTCTGCCTCTTATACCAATCAATTCGGCAGCAATACCTATGGTGACTGTGTCGACCCCGCTGTCGCTGCAATGTCTCCTGGAAGCACTCGTCAGTGTGGTCCCGGAGGCGCGCTCGCCGGCCAATGTGGCTATCTTTATAACTGGCAAGCAGCGATGCAGCACCCAACTGCTTATCTTTATTCTACTTATACTGGTCCAGACACTAATGTCACTGGTCTTTGTCCCAGTGGCTGGAATCTCCCAACTAGTTATACCTCAGGTCAATTCCAAGCCTTACAAAATGCTACTTCTTGGATAGTTGCTCAATGGGCCGATCCAGCTTTATTTAACGGTATTTTTGCAGGTAACTCTGGCGTATCGGGTTTGCTGTACCTTCAGGGTTCGCGCGGTTTCTGGTGGTCTAGTACAGAGAATGAGACTTATAGTGCGTACTATCTGCAATTAAGTAGTAGTAATGCGGCTCCGTTTTACGCGGATTACCGGTACCTCGGTTTTTCTATTCGTTGCCTAAGGGAAGTGCCGCCGGAGGCGCCAACGAGTATGCAAGATGTAAGTGATGAGTATATTGCCACGATGCCCACCTGTGAAGATGAGAGTAATTGTCCCGCCGGAGCGACTTTGGAGCTAGAAGATGAACGGGATGGGAAGATGTACACTGTACGAAAACTTCCTGATGGTAATTTATGGATGGTGGATAATTTGGCTTATGGAGGAACGACGACAGCAAATGGCAGCACAGATGCCTGCGCAGGTAAAACTAGTTTTTTTGGCGCTGGTCAATCAACTCCATATGTGAGTTGGTATCAGGGTAATACTCAATTATATGGTGACTGTGTCGACCCCGCCGGTACCGCCGGCAATCTCTGTGCTCCTGGTGGTGCCCTGGCTGGCCAATGTGGTTATCTTTATAACTGGCAAGCAGCAATGCAGAATCAAAATGCTTATCAGGGTGGCGGTACTTCTATTTCCCAAGATAATGTCACTGGTCTTTGTCCTAGTGGCTGGACTTTGCCTACTGGTAATACTAGCGGACAATTTAAAGCTCTGCAAAATGTCACTTCTTGGACTGCTGCCCAATGGGTTAATCCAACCCTTTTTAATGGTACTTTCTCAGGTTATTCCGGTTTGGGTGGTCAGGGTACGGAAGGCCTCTGGTGGTCTAGTACAGAGAGCGCTTCTAGTGTTGCATTTGGTTTGAAATTAATTAGTAATCATGTTAATCCGGAATATAATAGTGGCCGTTTTAACGGCCAAGCTATTCGCTGTGTGAAATAATTTTTTTAATAAATTGGGGATATTTTTACCCAAAACTCTGGACTTACCGAAAAAATGCCTTTGTGTGGCTCTGTGATGGCCTAAAAGGGCTGGATTTTGGGGTAAAATGACTGATATATCGGAATTTCTATAAAAATGTCAAGGAGAGGGATTGTGGTGGGGAGGGTTTTTTTGGGGCAGAAAAAACCCCAGAGGACATCTGGGGTTGGGTTTTAAGCAGTTGCAAGCACGGTTACTTTGTCTTTGATCAGACTGGGCAAGGTGATGAATTGAATGCCAATGTCTTCGCCGTCATCGTCAACTTGGTCAACAACGAGTACAACCTCATCGGGATCGAGGCTGGGGTCAATGCTTTCGTAAAAAGTTTTGATCTGAGTGTATAAGTCATTGAAGGGTAAGGGGATAGTATTGCGCCACAGTGAGAAGGGATTAGTGCATTTTTCTAGGATGATGTCTAGAGGGATGATTTCTTCGGGTAAATCAGGACTGATATAGTCTAGTGGGAAAGAAACGGGCGTATTGGAGAGATTGACAGTATATTTGGCGTTTTTGCCGGTAATAGTGCTTAGCTGAAAGGTAAATCTTTGTTTTGTGTTTGGATTTGCATAGAGCAGTTCGCTAGAGATAACTGTGGGTTTGAAAATACTCATGGACTTTTCCTCCGTTTTTTTAGTCGGTTGCTTAAAACCGCTAGTCTGATTTCTAAGGGGTGGAAAGCAGGCTGGCGGTTTTAAAGATGATGTTAAAGAGCGGGGATGAGGTGGGTGGAGATGTGGGACATAATAAGGTATATTATAACAGAAAATGCTAAATGTGGGCGGGGGATTTTATGGTATAATTGGGACTCTGGTGGCCCCATCGTCTAGTGGTCCAGGATATTTGGTTCTCATCCAAAAGATCGCGGGTTCGAATCCCGCTGGGGTCACAATTAAATCCTGATTTATCGGGATTTTTTTTGTTATGATGAGTTAAATGGAAATTGAAGGAAAATGGTCTAAAAATGTTTTGTTTTGGTGGTATAATTCTGCACACTTATGAAAATGGCAATGAATGTCGCGAATAGATTGGTAAAGTTGGCGACTGAGACTGGCGAACCGATTACAAATATAAAGTTACAAAAACTTTTATATTATTGTTTTGCGTGGTATTTGGTGGAAAAAGAAAATAATGAAGTACTTTTTGTGGATAAGATTGAAGCTTGGCAATATGGACCGGTGGTGCCCAATGTTTATCATGAGTTTAAGGACTTTGGGGCAGATAATATTAGTTTTGAAGAAGAAAAATTAGCTGCTAGATTGCAAGGTGTAGAGTTTAATGAGACAGAAGCAGAAGTGATAGAGCAGACATTTTTTGCCTATGCTCATCTTTCAGCGACCAAATTAGTTGATTTAACTCATCAGGAAACTCCGTGGATAAAGGCTTTTGGGAAAAAAGGTTTGGAGAATAAAGAGATTGATGCTGAGGTGATTTATAATTATTTTGCCGAGAAAAAGAAAATTGCTTTAGCTCAAGTACTGGAGGGATAGTGACTGAGGTTGTAGAAACCAAACAGTGGCAGAGGCTGATTGGTTCTAACCAAAGTTGGTGGGGTAGAATTACCAAAAGTAACCCTCTTTGTTATTCTTTTTTCTTTCTTTGCCATAATCAGGAACATTTTAGTCTGAGTGAAGAGAAAGTGAGCAAGGGTGAGCTGGGGCAGTTTTTGGAAACAATGGCTTTTTTATCCCAAGAAACCAGCGAGAGTGTTTTGTCATATGACCATTGTCATAGTATTGGCGAGAAGAAAATTGCTGAATTTAATTTGGAAAAATTGGCGAGTTGTAATAGTAAAAAAGAGCTCTTTTCTTTTGGTAGAAAAGCAAATAGAGTGAGACTGATTGGATTTTTTGATGATAAGCGCAGCTATGTTTTTCATGTTTGCTTAATAGATTGGAAGCATAAGCTTTATCAGCCCAAAAAACAATTTGTTTTTCCATGAGTTTAAGCTTGGGTAGATTTTTTTGAGGTTGAGGACTTTGGGGATGTTTGCCCTAATTCCTCCATTAATTTTTGATAAAAATGTAAATTGTGGCGGGTGGCGTGGGCGTAAAAGGCGCTGTCGCCGATTTTGTAAAGATGATGGAGATAGGCGCGAGTGAAACGAGCGCAGGTGGGGCAAGTGCAGCGGGAGTCCGGTGGAGAGAGATTTAGAGCGTGGGCGGTTTTTTGCAGATAGAGAAAGCCCTCGCTGGTATAGAGGCGGCCGTGGCGGGCATCGCGGGTAGGGAGCACACAGTCAAAAATAGTATAGCCCATTTGATAAAGGGCGCGGATATTATCTGGGGTGCCTACGCCCAGGGCATAGCGGGGAAAAGGGTCTGGGGTGAGACTGGCGACATAAGCGCAAATGTCTAAATCAAATTTACTCTGCTCATCAAAAAGCCAGCCGCCCAGGCCATAGCCGTCAAAGCCGATCTCTAAGAGGGCATCGGCGCAGTATTTGCGGGCGGCTTTATTCCGGTGCCCCTGAATAGCGGCATAAAGATGGGGGCGATTGTCTGGGGTAAAATTGTGCAGGGCAAGTTGTTTTTCAAATTCTATTTTACAGCGGCGGGCCCAGGCGATGGTGCGATGGACGCTTTCCCAGATACGGTTTTCGTCGGCAGTGGGTGGGGTGAAGTCGTCTAGGCAAATCATAATATCGCTGCCCAGGGCAAATTGCATTTGGATAGAGTTCTCGGGGGTGAAGACTTGTTTTTTTTGCCTGGTGGGGCCGGTATAAGTGACTAAGCCAGCATCAGTGATTTTGCCATAATCAGGGTCTTTTTGAAAGAGAGAGAAAACTTGAAAACCACCAGAGTCCGAAATAATTAGACCGGAGTAGTCCATGAATTTGGCGATGCCGCCTAATTGGGAGATTTTTTCTTCGCCGGGGCGCAAGTGAAGATGCCAAGTATTAACGATAACGCCTGGGGTGCCAATTTCTTCCAGATCTCGGCTAGAAAGGGAGCGAACCACACCCCTGGTGGCGTCGGGACAAAAAACGGGCAGAGCAAGGGTTTTATTTTTGACTTTTAATTCCATTGCTCTGCCCGTTTGTTTTATTTAGTTTTACTTGTTTTAGTTTTATTACTCCCCTACTCTATTTATTCAGGGCAACTTTGATGCCAGGGCCCATAGTGGCGCTAACACTAACCTTGAGAGTTTTATCGCCAACAGCTTTCATCACTGCGGCATAGTTTTCGGCTAATTTGTCAGTATCAATATTGGCTTTGCCCAAAGTGACATGAAGCAGAGGAACTTTGCGCTCGGTTTTCAAGACAGTTTTACCGCTTTCTAGCTCAGCTTTGCGCTTGAGAGGATCGGCAATAATGGTTTGATTTTTGGGATTAGGCATCAGGCCTTTGGGACCCAAAGTGCGAGCGAGCTTGGCCAGTTTGGGCATAAAGGCGGGAGTGGTAAGGAGGATATCAAAATCAATTTTGCCAGCGGTGATTTGCTCCAAAAGAGCGTCATCAACAATAGCAATGCGCAAAACTTTGCCAGTTTGATGAGGGAAAGTAACTTCAATTTGATTATTGACTTCTTTTAGGACCAAATCGGCGCTGATGGTGCCAGTAAATTTGGAATATGAAGTGCGCTTGGCCAAATCAATGGCCTCGGTGATGGGTAAATATTTACTTTTGTCTACCAAAGCCCGGGCAGCAATGTATTTTTGGCTACGAGCAGCAACTTTGGTTTTTTTGCTGTTTTTAGTAGTGGTTTCTGCTGGAGCAGCGCTGTCTGTGTTAGCAGGAGCTTCTTGCTCGTGACTAACAGCGACTTTAATTTCGTCGGTGTTTTCAATAGTGACGTTTTTTTTGGCGCCCATATGATCCTTTCTCGTTTGTCTGAAATTTTTTAGACAAACTGCTGCGCCCGGGTTCTAAAAACACCGGAGCAGTAAATTTATTAATTATTAAGCAATTTCTACACCCATAGAGCGGGCGGTACCCATGACAGTTTTCAAGGCTGCTTCTGGGTCAGTGGTATTAAGGTCGTCCATTTTGACTTCGGCGATTTTTTTGGCTTGGTCTAGGCTCATGGTGGCCAATTTTTCGCGGCCAGCAGTGCCAGAACCTTTTTGTAATTTAAGCTCTTGTTTGATAAGGGCAGAAACTGGGGCAGTTTTTAATTCAAAACTAAAAGAGCGATCTTGATAAACAGTGATTTCCGCCGGGATAACCTGACCCTTTTTGTCTTGGGTAGCAGCATTGTATTGCTTGAGAAAATCCATCATATTGATCCCAGCTTGACCCAAAATAGGCCCAATAGGCGGGGCTGGAGTAGCGGTACCTGCAGGGAGGTTTAATTTTAAAACATTGAGAATTTTTTTTGCCATATATTCCTTTTTATTTTTTAAATTTATTATTAACTAATTAATTATCTGACTTTCTCAATCTGGAGGAAGTCTAGCTCAACCGGAGTTTCGCGACCAAAAATATTGATTAAAACTTCTAATTTGCCTTTGTCTTCATCAATTTTATTGATAGTGCCCAAGAAATCATTAAAGGGACCATCGATAATTTTGACAGCTTCGCCCTCGATATAATCGGCTTTGAATTTGGTTTCTGATTGGCTAACATATTTTTGAATGGCCTCGACTTCGCTTTTGGAGAGTGGGAGAGGGCGATTGCCATTGGTGCCGATAAAACCGGTCACACCCTCTGTGGTGCGGACAGCCAGCCAGCTTTGGTCGGTTAATTCCATATTGATAAGCATATAACCGGGGAAAATTTTCTCATTGATGGTTTTTCTTTGGCCGCGTTTGATTTGGATTTTTTCTTGGGTAGGGATGAGGGTTTGGAGGATGAGATTGCCCAAATTAAGGGTTTGAGTGCGCTGGCGCAGGGCCTCGGAGACTTTATTTTCGTGCCCAGAGTAGACATGAACAATATACCATTTGGCTTTGTCATTGCTGGCATCGGAAATAACGACTACATTGGGCGAGAGGACTTTGACCTCTTGGGTTTCGGGGGCTTCTTGGGTGGCGGGGGTTTCTGCTGGAG
>CAYJFT010000005.1:6344-14065 GCA_964369765.1 uncultured Pseudomonadales bacterium
AACTTGAATGTCTTTTTGTTCTTGATCAGTCATAGTTTCCTTAATTGCTAATTAACCATTTGGTAAAGCTAGAAAAACCAAAATCCAAAAGACTAACATAAATGGAAATCAAGAGACAGATAACGATGACTAGAGTAGCCATAGCGATTGTTTCTTGGCGGGTGGGAAAAGTGACTTTTTTCATTTCCTCGACCACGCCGGTGAAATAGGTTTTGATTTTTTTTACCATAGATTGGGTATTATATCATAATTTGGCTAAAAAAATCCCCCCGCTTTGGGGCGGGGGGGTAAGGAGAATTCATCTTGAACTTTACTGTGTTTAATAGCAGTAAAGTTCATTACCAATGACAAAGGTCTTCATCTTGCGTCGATAGTTTTGAATAAAACTATTGTTTGTTAAGTTCTCTATTTCTTCCTTTGTTTTACTAAGGGTTACTCCACTTGGTGAATGAAGAGGTATTTGTAGCTCATACTCTTTTTTTTGTTCATAGGTCATTAATGACTTATGTCTGAGAATTCTTTCACCCGGTAAATCGGTGAAATTTTCCAAGAAATCTTCTTTGAGCCTATCTTTTTTCTTCTTGATAACCTCGATTTTGAAATCAGGGTTATTGAAATAACCCTCGACGAAATTGCGACCACCTTGATTCATTTTGTTCATCTTGTTACTCCTTAATATTATAGATCTCTGCTGATTTTCTTAGTCAAGCGTTTTGACCAGAAAAGCAACAGGAAGACTGATATTTTAACATATTATGGGATATTTGTCAAGGGGGTGGGTGGGGGGGGATAGAAAAACCGGGATTTTTTGCGGGGGGGGCAAAAAATCCCGGAGTCATAAGAGATAAGAAAGGGTCATAAAAGAAAGCTAAGCGGCGATTGCTTTAATCGTTTTAACTGTCTTTTTGGGCTCATAATTTAGGAAGTGTTTTGCTTTCGTCGCGAAAGCGCTCGGTTTGATTATGAGCAAATTTTTGTAAAATTATGGAGGTGATCATATTGACAAAAGCGGAAAAGCTGGGTTGATTTTGTAAATAAATTAATTGCTCTTTGGTTATTTCGGGATCACTGTCGATGAGACTAAAAATATAAGTGCGCATGGGGGGAATTTTTTCAAAGACCAGGGCTAAGTCGCTGGGACTAGAGACTTCTTGATAGCTTTGAGGGATTTGCCCGGAGCGACTCAGGAGTGCATAGCCATAAATAAGCGGGTTTTCCAAAGAGTGATGCTGATCAATACTGGCGATTTTTTGACGGATTTGTTCATTGGAGTAATCTTTGGTTAATTCTTGGACAATTGGGCCAATTTTGGGATTGATAGTTTTCAAATTGCTTACCTCCTTGATTTTTCTTATCTGATAAGAACCAACTCTGATAAAAGAGTGATAAGGGTAATTATAACAGCTTATGGGTTTAAAAACAAGGGATGGGTTTAAAAAGTTTGCAGGATTTGCTGGAGGATACGCTGGACTACTGGGAGGGCCAGACTATTGCCGATTTGGCGGTAAAAATCTTTTTCACTAAGGAAGCTGGGGGCGGTAAAAGAATCGGGGAAGCCCTGGAGGCGGAGACATTCGCGCGGGGTGAGCTTGCGCACCCCGCGCGAATCTAGAACCAGGGGGACATTGTGGCCGCCAGTGCCCATGCTGGCCATTAAGGTGGGAGTGATACCGTGGGGGTACTGGCGGCGCTGATTGCGCCGCCACAGATAAATTAAATCTTTTTGCCAAGCAAAATATTGAAATTGCTCTTGCCAAAGAGGAGTGTTACCATAATAATAATGAGGAGCCAGGGTTTCTGGAGGTTCTAAAAGGTCGAAAGTGCCGTGGGTAAGGGGGATGGGCTCTGGCCAGTGAAAACGCAGATGTTGTTGATGATTGGCAAAGGCGACTAAATAAAAGCGCTGACGCTGCTGAGGAAGATTGCCGTATTCGCTGGCGTCAAGGACTTTGAAATGGAGGTGATAGCGGGCATTTTTGAGCCTGGTGAGAATGAGACGGAGGACGCTACCCTGGTCAATGGTGGTCAGGCGGGAAACATTCTCGAAAAAAATAATTGGGGGATGAACTTGGTCAATTAAATCTAAAAGGGAGAGCAAGACTTGACCGTGGCCGTGATGGTCGCGCAGGCCCAGTTGGCGGCCAGCCCGGGAAAAACTCTGGCAAGGAAAGCCAGCAGTGAGGAGGTTGTGAGGAAAATCGGCTAATTCGGCAGCGGGGGTTTGATAATCGGTTTCGCTGGGTCTGGTAATATCTTTGTGGCTAAAGTAAACCTGGGGAAAATTATGGCTGTAAGTGGCAGCGGCTTTTTCGTCATTATCAGTGGCATAAAGGGTTTTTTGCCCCAGTTGTTCCAAGGCTAGGGTAAAACCGCCTAGACCAGAGAAAAGATCGGCGGCTTGGAGGAGATTAGCTTTTGACATAAAGGTTATTATACAGTTTTTTGTGTTACAATAGGAGCGAATGTGAGTGAGCGCCCCCAAATTATTTTGGTGGGGCGTTTTTTGATGAGAGAGCGCGGGGAGAAAAAATATGCTGAGTAGAGTAGAAAGTGCAGTTTTATACGGTTTGCAGGCTATTAAAGTAGTGATAGAGGCTGATAGTGTCCAGGGCAAGCCGAGTTTGATTATCATTGGTCTAGCCGAAAAGACTTTGGAAGAAGCCCGGGAGCGGATTAGTGCCAGTTTGCGCTGTTGCGGGGTGCGGTTGAAATGTAAAAGGACGGTGATAAATTTAGCACCGGCAGATTTGCGTAAAACCGGGAGTAATTTGGAGCTGGCAATTGCAGTGGCACTTTTTGAGCTGACCAAGGAACGGATTTTTAGCCAGCCGGGTGATATTTTTTTTGGTGAATTGGCCTTAAATGGTGAGGTCAGGGCAATCAGAGGGGCATTACCTTTGGTGACTTATGCCAAAAAAAATGGCTATAAACGGGTCTTTTTGCCCCGGGCAAATTTGGCTGAGGTAGAAATTATTAGTGGTTTGGAAATTTATGCTTTAGAGCATTTGCAGGAACTTTTGGATTTTTTGCAGGGCCGGGTGGAGCTGGCGGTGTGCAAAGGAGTGAGTTATCAGGCTAAAAGTGAGAATGAAGAGTATTCGGTGGATTTTTCGATGATTGTGGGCCAAAGTGAGGGCAAAGAAGCATTAGAGATAGCGGCAGCGGGTGGGCATAATTTGCTTTTTTCGGGGACGCCGGGGACAGGTAAGAGTATGTTAGCGGCGGCGCTGCCCTCGATTTTGCCGGCCCTAAGTGAAGAAGAGGCGCTAGAGATTACGGCGATTTATTCGGTGGCGGGACAATTGGGTGAAAACTATGGGTTGATGACGCGGCGCCCGTTCCGGGCGCCGCATCATACCATTAGCACTATCGGTTTAACTGGCGGCGGGGCGCAGCTTTTGCCCGGCGAAATTTCGCTAGCGCATAGCGGAGTGCTATTTTTGGATGAGTTAGCGGAATTTCGCCGAGAAACCCTAGAGGCTTTGCGCCAGCCGCTGGAGAGCGGAGTGATGACGATTAATCGGGCCCATGGCCGGGTAACTTATCCGGCCAGGATTTGCCTGGTGGCAGCAACTAATCCTTGTCCATGTGGCTATCTGGGGAGTAATAAACAAGCGTGCCGGTGCCGGGAATATGATATTAGAATGTATCAAAAGCGTTTGTCTGGACCAATTTTGGATAGAATTGATATGCAAGTTTGTGTCAAAGAAGTAAAAATTGATAATTTGGTGGATACAAATCTTGGTAAAGAAGAAAAATCGGCCCAGGTGAGAGCGCGGGTGATTAAAGCTAGAGAGAAGCAGCGGCGGCGCTGGGCGGGGTTGGGGTTGGGGATACGCCTGAATAGTCAGTTAAGCTCGGATTTGGTGCGTCAGTATTGCCCAATGGAAGCCCAGGCTCGGGAACATTTGGTGACTTTTACGCAAAGTGGGGTTTTTTCTGCTCGGCGGGTTTTCAAGATTATTAAAGTGGCCCGGACAGTGGCGGATTTAGAGGCAGCGCCGGTGGAGAAAATCACCCAAAATCATTTGCTCAAAGCACTAAGTTTTCGGCAATTGTTGCAACAAAAAGGCCGGAGTGAATATTAGGGTAGAGCAAAAGATTTTGGGCCAAAAAAAACCTTGCTCATAAAATGAACAGGGCGATGACTTTAACTTTGGTGCAATATGCCAGTTTTTATATTGGCAAGATTACCATTTTTGTCTAGGACAATGCCAATTTTTAATTCTCTTAAATCAACATTTTCTCTAATCAGTTTTTTTACTAAGGTACTATATAGTCCGTAACGGACTTTGATCAGCCTAAAATTACTGACTTTATCGAGGATTTTGTAATCCCACGGGGTCAATGAGGCAAGTTCAAAAATGCTTCCCTCTCCCACCTGATAGCAGTATTTTATCTTGGGAAACTTCCAAGGGTTGAGAGTGTGGTTAGAGGGCATGCAATAATGGAAATAGGCAAAACTGTGATGTTTTTGCCCCTCTGAGTCAATTTCGACAGAGTCTGCCCAATACACAATGGCTTCTGTGGAGATTGTTTTGGGTGTAGTGAGTTTTTTCTTGCCTATTTGGCAGTATAATAAGCAGAATGAACAAGGGTTTACAAAAATATTTGATTTTAACTGGCTTGGCTTTTTTGCTGGCGGGGGTAATCGTGGCGGTGGTGAGGTTTTTTATAGTATAATATTGACAATTGCCTAGGTGTTGGAATTGGTAGACAAGCTAGTTTCAGAAGCTAGTGTCCGCAAGGGCGTGCAGGTTCGACTCCTGTCTTAGGCACAGGTGGATGCAAAAAAAGCTTGATTTATCAAGCTTTTTTTGTAATCTTAACTCTCCCCTACTCTTTTTGCTGGGGGGCAAAAATTATTTTGTAGGTTCAAAAGCGTCAATATTGACCCCAACTGACCAGTCAATTTCTTTGTGTTTATGCAAAATGTCACCAACAGTTTCTTTGAGCTGCTCATATTCTTTTTTGGTTTTGCCTTCAAATTTAATGGTAATATAAGGACCATTTTGCGAGGCGCGAATAGTGACCATACTAGTTTTGGTGTCCATGCGCACTCCATCAACAGTATTAAATTCACCGCCTTTGAAAGCTTTTTTCAAATCTTTGACAATAGTTTTGTCAATAAATTCAAATTTAATTTCATCGGCCAAACCAAGTTTGATTTCGGGGCTACTGATATATTTGGGTAGGGCGCTCACAGCTTGACTAAGGGTCATTTTTTTGCGCTCTAAATATTGTAGGAGTCGCAGGCTGGCATAAGCACCATCGTCATGGCCAAAGAAATTATCGGTAAAGTAAATATGACCAGAAAGTTCGCCGCCAAAAGGAGAACCAACCTCGCGGATTTTGGCTTTGATAAAAGAGTGGCCGGTAATCCACATCACTGGGTCACCGCCACGTTTTTCAATCACTTGAGTAACAGCTTTGGAGCAAAGGTTGTTGAAAACAATTTTGGCCCCAGGCATAGTGTCTAAAACATCATCGGCAAAAAGAGCGACAATGCTGTCCATCCACAAGACGGTGCCTTGATCATCAACTACGGCCATGCGGTCACCATCGGCATCATAGGCAAAACCAATATTGGCTTTGTGTTTAAGGACGCCCTCGCGTAAACGCTCCAAAACATTTTTCTCGGTGGGATCGGGGACACCTAGGGGGAAATTCCCATCTAAATTACAGTTTTGCTCGATTACTTGGCAGCCGGCGGCATGTAAAATTTCTGGGTAAAATTTACCAGAGGTGCTGCAAGAAGCGTCGACCACTACTTTCCATTTTTTGCTGAGAGAGAAATGTTTGAGAATGGTGCGTAAATAGGCGTCAAAAATGCTAACTTTTTTGCTTTTGCCTTTTTGTTTGGGATTAACAAATTTGAGTGATTCGGTTAATTTGCGAAAAGCCAAAATATCGGCAGTGAGCATAGTTTCGCTATAGCCGGTGCCCAATTTCAGGCCATTATATTCTTTGGGGTTATGCGAGGCAGTAATCATCGCACTACCTTTGGTTTTAAATTCATAAGCGCCAAAATAAACCATTTGGGTCAGGGCCATACCAATATCATAGACATCAATGCCGCCGTCATTAAGACCGGCAATAAAGGCTCGGGAGTATTCTTCACTAGTCAGGCGATTGTCATGACCAACTACGGCGTCACCAATGCGGCGCTGATTGAGCCAGGTAGCATAAGAGCGACCAAAGGTGTAATAAACATCGGGGCTTAAATCATCATTGGCAAGACCACGAATGTCATAACCACGAAAGATATGGCTATTGATTTTTTTGACAATTTTGTATTTCATTAAACTCCTTTCTGTTTGAGTTTTATGAGTATAATAAGTTGATTATATACGATGATTTGGGGAATTTGCAGGGAATTTTTTTGGTATAATAAAGTCCAGGGAGGATTTGGAGGAGAACAAGGCGTCTGTAGCTCAGTTGGATAGAGCGTTTGCCTTCTAAGCAAAATGTCGTGGGTTCGAGTCCCGCCAGACGCGCCAGGGAAAGTTAATTGAGTAATAATTTGTGAATTTTTTCACCATTGGTAATTTTTTGGGCTAATTTGATGGCGCCGTAAACGGGAGCGATGTCTTGGGAAACGATGCTGGCGCCAGGGAGGGTAGCGATAAGGTGAGGTTTAAACTCGGGGAGCATATTGAGCAGAAAGGAACCGGTGAGAATAAGGTCAAAATTTTGATTGATAAGATCTAAGTTAGTGGCAACGGCCTGGACATGTAGGAGCAGTTGATCGGCACAGTAGCTGATGATGGCGCTGGCGCCTGGGTCGCCAGCGCGGGCTGATTGCAAGACCAAAGGAGCCAAGGCGGCAACTTCTCTTTTTTTGATGAGGGGTTGATAAAGATAGTTTTTGAGTTCGGAGAGATTGCGTAGGTGAAAATGAGCAAAAATAGCTGATTCTAGCGCGGTTTGGGGGCCGCGGCCATCCAAACCGCGCAGCAAAGCTTTCAAAGCCAGGCGGCCGGCGTCATAACCACTACCGTCATCGGAGAGAATAAAGTTGAGGCCGCCGGCTTTGGCGGTTTTGCCCTGACTATTATAGCCCAAACAATTACTGCCCGTGCCGCCAACCAGAACAATGGCGGCCGGGGCATTAGTGCCATTGGCCAGAGCGACAGTGGCGTCATTAAAAAGCTCAATTTGGCCGGGATTATACTCACCCAAGGCTTCGGAGATGACAGCATAAGCTTTTTTTTCTTCGCTAAATGTATCCATGCCGGCCAAGCCGGCGGTAAAAGCGGCGATGGGCGCTGGAGGCAGGCCGTCTAGGGCAGTGCGTAAAAGTTCGCGAATATTAAGTGAGGTCAGGCCCAAATTGGTGACAGAAATTTCCAAACCCTGTTTGATTAAATGATTAAGGACAGTGCCATCGGTCTTAGTGACTAAAATTTCGGTTTTGGTGCCGCCGCTATCTAGACCAATTAAATAGCTGTTGTCATTTTTTGCTTGATTCATGGTGACTTTCTAAATTGCTCAGTCTGATTCTTTCAATTAAATCAGAGAGGACTAAACAATAGCGGCGATAAGCTTCAAAAGGGCTATCATAGGCGCTAAAATAACTGTGGACATCGCCATCGGCAAAATATTTGGTGCACATATAATAGTAATGGTCGCTGGTGGTTAGACGGCGCCAGTCTTGGATAATTTTGGCGTCTTTGGTGGCTAAAACGTCTTTTTCCAAAGAAAAGATTTTTTTGAGGGTG
>CAYJFT010000005.1:14088-14973 GCA_964369765.1 uncultured Pseudomonadales bacterium
AGAGATCACGGTCGGTATCGGCCCAAGAAATTGGTGCTTCTACGGCATAGGTGGGGAGATCTTGCTGGTTTTTGGGGCTGATTTGGGCAAATTCTTGGCTGGGGGTAGTAAAAGTGAGAAAGGGATGAGTGACAGCTTGATTGATAAAAGTGGTAAAAAAGTCAAAAATACCGGTACTTTCCCATTGATGTTCGCCAAAAGTTTCAAAATCCATAAAAAGGCCGATAATTTCTTCTGCAGAGTAATTATCTAACCAACGTAAATATTTGGGGACATCAAGGGGCCATTCTGGCCAATTACGGTCAGAAAAGCGGAAAGCGATGTCGTCGGAGAGCTGGGCGTGTTTGAGCATGAGGGGGAGGGGGGGGTGGGATTGTGATTGCCAAAGATGGGTGCGGGCTTTGCCGCCTAGGTGGCGGTCGACAGCCTCGGTGAGGGTGCCAGTGAAGCCAAGTTTGGCAATTTGCCAAGCTAGATAGTTATTATAAATCATCTCAGTATTTCTAAAAACTCGGGGGGTGTAGGCAAAAAGCTTTTGACAAAGGTCTTGATGGAGTTTGATTTGGGCAGCAAATTCTGTCTCGCTGTAGAGCCCGGCTAGACTGTGATAATAAGTTTCAGAAAGCATTTCTACTTGCTCTGGATAGCTAAGGAGTTTTTTCAGGAGAGTGAGAAGCTGTGGATCAAAAGCCTGGGCTTGTTCCAAAAAAACCCCGCTGGTAGAAAAAGAAAAGCGGAACTCGGGGTGTTTTTGGACTAATTGCAGGAGGAGGGTAAGCATAGGGCGATAAGATTTATGCGAGACTTTGAGAAAAACTTCTTGATTTTGATCATAAGTGGAGGTAGAAAAATAATCAATTTGATTGTCTAAATCAGTGACTTGCA
>CAYJFT010000005.1:14983-15862 GCA_964369765.1 uncultured Pseudomonadales bacterium
TGGTGTAGCAAGAAATAAAAGGCAACCCGGGGCATTTACGCCTTTCTTTTGAGGATGTTTTGGTAGATGCGATTGACCTGATTAGCAGCTTTTTTCCAGGTGAGATTGCCTAATTGTTTGGTTTGGTTTTTGATTAAGAGTTGACGATATTTGGGATTGTCCAAAATTTTGATGACTTCTTGGCTCATGGCTTTGACATCCCAAAAATCGATTTGGGGGCTGGCCGAGAGGACTTCACCGGCGCCAGAAGTTTTGGAGAGAATGACCGGGGTTTTTTGTTTGGCGGCTTCTAAGGCGACCAAGCCAAAAGGTTCGCTAACTGAAGGCATAACAAAGACATCGGCTCGGTCTAGGAGTTTTTTTTGGGTATCGCCGCGGACAAAACCAGAAAAAAGGACATTTGCCGAGAGGCTTTTACCGGCATTGCTAAAAAGAAGTTGTTGATACATATCGCCATTGCCAGCGATGATAAAGAGGGCTTCTGGTTTTTCTTGGAGAATTTGCCCGGCTAGTTCTAGGAAATAGTCGGGGCCTTTTTGGATGGTCAGCCGGCCCATAAAGACAATCACCGGGCGCTCTTTGGCAAAAGTGCGGGGAATTTGATTAAGGTCTTGGAGTAAGGGGACAATGCCATTGTGCACCACTTGGATTTTTTGCGGTGAGACGCGGTATTTTTCAACTAAAATTCTTTTGGTATAATAGCTAACGGCAATAACTTGATCGGCTAAGCGGGCACCGGCTTGTTCGTGTTGACTAATATAGCCGGCTAGATTGTCGCTAAGAGAGCGATCATATTCGGTGGAGTGAATATGAGCCACATAAGGTTTGTGTAATTCTTTTTTGATGGCCATGGCGGCGGGTAAAGACATCCAGTCGTGA
>CAYJFT010000005.1:15872-20601 GCA_964369765.1 uncultured Pseudomonadales bacterium
CGTGAGCGTGGACTAAGTCAAAATCATTGGCGTGCTTCCTGGCAAAATCCAAAACTTGTTCTGCATACTCTGCCACTTTTTGTTCAATTTCTGAAAGAGGAGTTTGCAAAGAGGAGATTTTTTTGGCAGAATTTTGGCTGGCTTTGCAGTTGTCTTGATTGGAGTTTTGATAAGCGGTAAAGGGTGGCAAATCGGCATTGGCAGCGTCTTTGTTCCAGTTGGGGTGAGTACAGTCAATGACTTGCATATATGCTGGGGCTTGGTCTAGAGCAAAAGGAATGGTAAAGGCTAGGTCATGACCGTCTTGGGCCAAAGCTTGGCTAAGGCCAGCACAAGCCACTCCTAGGCCACCACTATTGTGGGGTGGGAGCTCCCAGCCAATCATCAAGACGCGATTTTTTTGTCTATTTACCATAATATCAATAATAATCTTAGCATTTTTTGGAAAAAAATGCAAGAGGCAATTTGAGGGCAAAAAAGGCTTTTGCTGTGATAAAATTAATGGGTAGCAGGTTTGACTGAGGTGGAGGGTCAAGCAAGACTGAGTTTTATTGGTATAAATTATGAGGTTTTTTAGATAGGAGCAGTGATGATTGCTAATTTTATTCGTAATTATTTTATTATTTTGGTGATTTTATTTATTACTGATTGGGTGATGCCCAATGTCTCTTTTGGTTATCCGGTGGGTCGGGCTTTTACTTTTGAGGCTTTTTGGGCAGCTTTGCCAGTTTTACTTTTGGGAGCTTTGGTTTTAACCCTACTTTCGGTTTTAGCTCGGCCGATTTTGGAAATTATTAGCGCACCAATTAATTTTTTGACTTTGGGTCTTTTTAATGTGGTGATTAATGTCTTTTTCTTCTGGCTGGCTACTTACCTGGTCAGTGGTTTTTCGATTACCCCGCTGACTTTGGGGGGTTTGCATTTAAATACTTTTTTCTCTTATGTGGCGGTAGCGGTAATTTTTGGTTTTGTCCAGGGCTTTTTGGCCTTGGTTTTTTAGGGGTAAAGAAAGGAAATGATGACAGGAAAAGTTTTGATTACTGGTGGAGCAGGTTTTATTGGTTCGCAGGCGGTAAAAATGTTTTTGGAGCGGGGTTATAAGGTGGTGGTTTTTGATAATTTTACTACTGGCTTTCATGATGTTTTAACAGAATTATCGGCTTTGGGTGAGCTAGAGGTGATAGAGGGTGATTTGCGTCAGAAGGAAGAAATTGCGGCGGCTTTTGCTGGGGGTGAAATAGAAGGGGTGTTGCATTTTGCGGCGCTTTGTTCGGTTAATGAATCTATGGAGTATCCAGAGCGTTATTTTGGTAACAATGTGGGGGGGACAATTAATTTATTAGAAGCGATGAGTCAGGCTGGGGTGAAAAAGCTAATTTTTTCTAGTACTTGTGCAGTTTATGGTGAGAGCCAATATTTACCCATGGATGAAAAGCATCCGACACAGCCACTGAATCCTTATGGAGAAAGTAAGTTGATTAGTGAGCGGATGATAGAATGGTATCATCAGCTGGCTGGTCTAAAATATGCGGTGATGCGTTATTTTAATGTTTGTGGAGCGGCTAGTGATGGACAAATTGGTGATAGTAAAAAGCCTTCTGTGCATCTGATGCAAAATGCAGTGCGGGGGGCAATGGGCATAGAGGCTTTTTCTTATACTTGCCCGGTAGTAGACACCCCTGATGGCACCCCGATTCGTGATTATATTGATGTAGAAGATTTGGTGGCGGCTCATCTGGCTGCTTATGAGAAATTGGAGGATGAGGCGGTTGATGGCCAGGTATTTAATTTGAGCAATGGAACTGGCTATAGTGTGCGCGAGATTGTGGGTAAAGTAGAAGAGATTTTTGGAGTAGAGATAGAAAAAACGGCGCCGGCCAAGGTGCGCGAGGGCGAATACGCTAGTGTTTTTGCGGTACCTGCCAAGGCCAAGGAGTTATTAGGTTGGCAAACAGAGAAGTCTTTGACGGATAGTGTAGAGAGTCAGAAAAAGTGGTACAGCAAACGGCCGCAAGGCTGGGATAAATAGGATAAATTGGAGATAAAGGGTAAATTATCACGATTTACGGGGATTTTTTGTGAGGGTAATTTTTTGGTAAAGAAAATTTAGTGGCCAAGAGATGAGGAGCGAGGCGGTGATGACGAGGGCAAAAGTGAGGAGAAATTGGCCCCAAAGCGGGAGAGAGAAAATCTGGGGGAAATTGTAGAGAAAAAAACTAATGGAGAAAGAGTGAAAGATAAAAATATCCAAAGAATGAGCGCCTAAAAAAGTGAGGAGAGATTTTTTGGGGAGAAATTTTTGGCGATAGTGATAAAGGCCAAATAAAAAAAGCGTGGCGCAGGCGGCGTAAAAGAGGGTGTATAAATTGGGGGGCTGGGAAAATATTTTGCTGGTAAGGGAAAAAGCCAAGATGAGGGCTAGGCCGGCGGAGCCGGCCAGAAGGGCATAAAATGAGTGATTTTTTTGAGGCGGGCGCGGAGAAAGACGGGAGCGGTGAAAAAGATAAGCGGCTACCGCGCCCGCAGCAAAAACAAAGAATTCCAAACCGCCTAATAACTGGCGCAGGGGCAACCAGAAGCTATCAGGTAAGATTAAAATGTCTTGGAAAAGTAGGGCCAAAAGGAAAAAAGGCAAGAGGGTGAGGGTAAGAAAAAGGAGGGTAGGAAAACTGCTTTTGGTTTGGTTGTGTTGGGCGATTTGATTAATGCTTTTTTGAAGTTGGTGAGCAATAAATGTGATAAATTTGATGATAAGAGGAGCGACTAAAAGTAATTCTAAATAAAGGGCAATAAAGTAAAATGGCCCGGGAAAAGTGAGGAGGCTGTGGAAAAAGCGGCTCAGAAAACCGGCGAGGTCAAAAGTGCTAAAATAACTGATGCCCTGGGAAAAACTGGGTTCGATTAAAGTGATAAGCAGGGTGGCTACGAGGTAAGCAAAAAGAAGCTTGCGGCTTTTTTGATAAAAAAAAGCTAAATAGTTTTTGCTTGTTTGGAAAATAAACTGTGGGTAATTGAGGGGCGGATTATTGGGTTTAAGCTGAGCAGAAGGACTGGGGATAGGGGGAGTGAAACGGGGGGGGTGGGCCAAAAATGAGAGAGTATAAGTGATGCCGGCTAGGAAAAACAGGGGTACAACAGAGTAAATGGTGAGATGATGAAGGAGGGGGGCGATTTGCTCTGCAGATAACCAGACAAAAAGATGGTCAAAGACGACACAGCAAATCGCCACGCCACGTAAAAAGTCCAAAATTAATAGACGCCCAGAATTTTTTTTCACTTGATTATTATATAGGAAAAAAGCCCAAAAAATGGTGGTTCTTGGGCCAAAAAGTTGGTTTTTTGCGATAAAATACCCCCAAATGGCATTTTTGGCAAAAAAAATTCGGATCCTGTCCAGTTGATCCGAATTTTTTGTCTTGGAACGTACATGCCCGGTGAGGAGCACAACCTTCCAAGGTAGTCATATTATAACATACTATATCAAAATGTCAAGACCTAGAGATAAAAAAACCCGGGCCTATCGGCCCGGGAGAGAAAGAATAAAACAAGTCTTAAGAATAGTTTTTGTTGGTATCGGCGATTTTTTGATAATCAATTTGAGCTAGTCTGGCTGAATAGGCTTGATTTGATTTGGCCGTATCAGAGCTCATTTTGGCGACTTCTTTTTGGCGAAAAACAATCAAGACTTTTTCAATCAAGTCTTTGAGGGCCAAACTAGGATGATCATCACAAGTTTGGCACATTTGCTTGATGGCGGGGAGATTAGAGAATTTATTTTGGGCTACCCTAGTGAGAAATTTTTCTAGAATGACTACTTTGGCTGATACATCCTGATTTTTTTCTAAATCTGGTTGGTCTAAAAAGGCAGTTTTTTGCTGGAGGGTATGGATATAGCCAAAACAGAAATCGGTGGGAGTGATGGGGTGAGCGAAAAAATATTGTAAATTTTCTAGGCTTTGATGGGAAATAATAGTGCAATGTGGTGGTGAGAGAGAAGTAGAGGTAGGATCAAAGGCATTGTTGATTGCTGCTAAGCTAAAGCTGAGAAAGTTGGTGAATTGTTCTTCGAAATATTTTTTTCTAAAATAGCCATCGGATTTTTCCAAAAGATAGTATTCTGGTAGGAAGTTTGGAGAAGACTCTGAAGTGATTTTGGCCAGAGCTTGAATGAAGGCTTTTTGTTCGTCCTCTGTCATTTTTTCTTGCATTTGCCGGCTGATTTCACCGGGTCGCTGACCAGAAATAGGTTTGTCTAGGTGATAAATTTTTAAAGCGGTTTCTAGAGTGAGTTTAGCTGGGGCAGAATTTTGCTGGCTTTGATACAGATAGGCTTGGGGATCTAGAGTAAAATTGTCTAGATTAAGCTCTAGAGTGGAAAAAATTTCTTGGCCAGTTTTTGTAGCTAACATAAATTTGTCCTCCTTATTAACTTGTTTTATTGTTTAGATCGAAGCCATGAATTACCTAGCTTAATAGGTAAAAATAGCTCCAAAGTGGGCTTATTATATCATAAACTGGGAATAGAAAAAAATCTGGGCTGGTGGGGAGGACGCGTAAGAGGGAGGGTTACGGGGTGAGCTCGGTGAGGTCGGCATTATTGCTGCCCTGGGTTTGACCCAAGGCTTTGTCATCATAGCGCATTTCGGCCAACCATTGATTAAGGTGGTCGGCCCAAGTACCATCGCTGGGGGGGCAGTATTTTTTCATAATGGCTTCTGGGTCGGTGAGG
>CAYJFT010000005.1:20629-27447 GCA_964369765.1 uncultured Pseudomonadales bacterium
AATGCCTTCTTCATAGGAATCAAATTTACCGGCTTCGGTAATGCCGCTGGCGGGGACGCCATAGCCAAAACAATTAAAATAAGTGGTGGCGATATTGCTTTTGCAAAAGGTGCTTTCTTTGCGGGCAATAGCAGGCAGGAGGCGAAAATCAAGACCGTATTTGTCGGCTATATCAACAAAAATATGGCCCCAGTGATCATAGGGTTGTAGAGGCGAATCATTGCCATAGTCATTGCGCTCAATAAAATTGGCGACAATGGTGGCGCGAGCGTCTGCTGTGCGAGCGAGCGCCGCCTGAGTGGATTCGGGGGCCACAAGCTGACCTTCAATTTCATCGGGGTCAATTGCTCCGGGCGCGGACTCTAAAGCCGCGCTGGTTTGGGCACCCAAAACTTGGTTTAGGCCCAAGCTGGGCCAGGTGAGGTCTAAATATTGGCCGGCCAAAAAAACAGCGGTAAAAGTTAAAAAGACGCTGCTACTAAAAAACCAAAAAAGTGAATTGATTAATTTGGACATAAAGCTAATTATACAATATCCTATAATTTGTGTCAAGCGTGGATGGGGAGAATTGGATTATTGAGCCGCGGGGAGTCATGAGTTAGCTGAAGTGATTGGGGTGGGTGGGTGGGGAAATTATTTTTTTTTAGATAAAGCCAGTTCTTGGGCCAAATATTTACTAGTCCAGGAAGTCTGGTTTTTGGCTACTTCTGTGGGGGTACCAGTGACTACCACTTGACCACCTTTGCGACCGCCTTCTGGCCCCAGGTCTATAATATAATCAGCGTTTTTAATAATGTCTAAATTGTGCTCAATAACAATGACGGTATTGTTTTGGGCCACTAAACCGGTGAGGATATTCAGGAGCTTTTCCACATCGGCAAAATGGAGACCGGTGGTGGGCTCGTCTAGTAGATAAACAATATGCTCGGTGCGATTAGAAGAGAGTTCTTTGGCTAATTTGACCCGCTGGGCCTCGCCGCCAGAGAGAGTGGGGGCGCTTTGCCCCAAGGTGATATAGCCCAGGCCTACGGCCTGGAGAGTATGGAGTTTTTCCTGCAAAGCGCCATGACCACTAAAAAATTCATAAGCTTCATCAACAGTCATAGCCAAAACTTGGGCAATGTTTTTATCGCGATAAGTAACTTCCAAGGTCTCGGCATTATAGCGCTGACCATGACAAACATCGCAGGGGACAAAAACATCGGGCAAAAATTGCATTTCTACTTTGATTTGACCGTCACCCTGACAGGCTTCACAGCGGCCGCCTTTGATATTAAAGCTAAAGCGAGAAAGACTGTAACCGCGGATTTTGGCTTCGGCGGTTTCGGCAAAAATTTTGCGGATATAATCAAAAATTTTGGTATAGGTGGCCGGGTTGGAGCGGGGAGTTTTGCCAATAGGACTTTGGTCAACCATCACCAAGCGTTTGACATCTTTGGGGACTTGCAGGCCTTTGAGCGGAGCGGGGATTTCGTCAATTTTATAACCTAAATACATGGCTAAATTGGCATAAAGAGTATTGTGCAGGAGCGTGGATTTGCCGCTGCCAGAAATACCGGTAAGGGCAATTAATTTGCCCAGGGGGAAATCAACGGTAAGGTTTTGCAGATTATTGCCAGTGGCGCCCATCAGGGTGATTTTCTCACCGACCAAATTGCGCTTGGCTTGAGCTAGGGCTTTGGAAACTTTGGAGAGCTCAATGTGACCACGTTTGACCTGCTGGCGGCGGCTTAAATATTTGCCAGTGAGTGAGCGGGGATTGGCGCAGATTTCGCTGGGACTGCCACTGGCGGTGATTTTGCCGCCTTGTTTGCCGGCAGCCGGGCCAAAGTCAAAAATATAATCGGCGGCCAACATCACATCGCGGTCATGCTCTACCACAATGACAGTATTGTCTTTGTCACGTAGATTTTGCAAAGTTTCTATCAGGCGATGATTGTCGCGCTGATGCAGGCCGATGGTGGGTTCATCAAGAATATAAAGGACGCCGGTGAGGCCGGTGCCAATTTGCGAAGCCAGGCGAATACGCTGGGCCTCGCCGCCAGCCAAGGTATTGGCCTGGCGAGAAAGAGTGAGATAATCCAAACCGACGCTGATCAAAAAGCCCAGGCGGGCAATAACTTCTTTGATAATGGGAGCGGCAATAATTTTTTCTCTGTCACTAATTTGCGGGTCATCGGCTAGTTGGGCCACTAAATCGCGGCTTTGGTCAATGGTTTTTTCGCAAAGCTCTGCAATATTTTCACCATTGATGGTGACTGCCAAGGCTTCCTGATTAAGACGCTGACCGTGACAATCGGGGCAGACTTCGGTGCTCATAAAATTGTGAATTTCTTTGCGGACCCAATCGCTTTGGGTATCGCGATAGCGTTTTTCTAATTCATTGACAAAACCGGTAAAAGTTTCGCGGATGGTAGTTTGTTCGCCAAAACGGTTTTCGCCGCTGACACTATAGGTTTTGCGGCTGCCGTGGAGCAAAATGTCTTGAGCTTCTGGGGAATAGTCTTGCCAGGCAGTTTTGCGAAAATCATAACCCAGGTCTTCTACGACAACTTGAACCAGGCGTGACCACCAGCTATTATTGGTCATAGTTCGCTCATAAGGGATAATAGCGCCTTCGGAGAGGGTGAGGCCGGGGGCGATGATTTTTTTCTGATCAATTTTGAGGAGGCTACCCAAGCCATTACAGCTGGGACAGGCGCCAGTAGGAGAGTTGAAGGAGAAAAGCTGGGGGGTGGGTGGGTCTACGCTGATGCCGCAAAAACTGCAGGCCAGTTTTTCGCTAAAAAGACGGTCATTAAAATCAACTGGTTTTTCGGGGAAATCTAGGCTGTGATCATTGATAAAGCTGATGATGACAAAGCCTTCTGACTGGCGTAGGGCTTCTTCGACCGAGGCAGTGAGGCGGGATTTAAAAGTTTTTAATTTACCAGCATCGCTAAATTCGCGGGGGGTAAGGCTAAGGCGATCTACAACGATTTCAATGTTGTGGCGATTATTTTTGAAAAGCGAGAGATTTTCGGCCAGGCTATATACGGTTTTATCTACCCGGACACGTTGATAGCCTTTTTTGCGCAAAGAGCTAAAAAGACCGGTAAATTCGCCTTTTTTGTCACGAATAATTGGCGAAAGAATCAAAAGACGCAAATTGGGACCGGTCAAGCGTTCTTGGATTTCGTGGCTGATGTGACCGATAATTTGGTCAATGGTTTGCGTACTGATTTCGCGGCCGCATTCGGGGCAATGTAAATGACCGATTTTGGCATAAAGCAGGCGTAGATAATCATAGATTTCGGTAATAGTGCCCACGGTGGAGCGGGGATTGTGACTGGTGGTTTTTTGGTCAATGGCAATAGCCGGTGAAAGACCAGCAATATTATCAACATCGGGTTTTTTCATAATGCCCAAAAACATCCGGGCATAAGAAGAAAGACTTTCTACATAACGACGCTGGCCCTCGCTATAAAGAGTGTCAAAGGCCAAGGAGCTTTTGCCGCTACCAGAGAGACCGGTAAAAACCACCAAATTATTTTTGGGAATTTCTAGGTCCAGATTTTGTAAATTATGCTCGCGGGCACCCTGGACAATAATTGATTTATTTTGATTTTGCTTGCTCATAAAGGGGGGTATTATAGCATCTATGATAGATTAATTCAAGACTAAGTGGGGTTTAAGATGGATAGATGAGGCTTTTTTGAGGTAGTTTAGGCAATTTTGGGGTTTTTTTGTTCAAATTGGCGCTGACGCTGGACTTTTTCTTGGCTTTTGCGGGCAAAAAAGTCTAAAAAAGAAGCGGGTTTATTAACAGATTCGGCTTGATTTTGCGGTTGGGTTACGCTGGGGGCAAAATCTAAGTTTGGGTTGGGAAAAATTTGCTGGCGACCACTTTGAAGTTGCTCAATTTTGGCACGGACTTGGGCTAATTGACTTGATACATCGGGTTTTTTTGGGTATGGATTTGGCACTGGGTCGGGAGCAGACTCTGGGGAAATTTGCTGGGGAATGGGCTTGAGCTCGGGTGAAAAAGAAGTTTGCTCCACCTGATTGGCGGGGCTTAAAATTTCGGCAATAGTATTAAAGTGGGCTTTTTGATTCATAAGTAATCAGATTATATCATTCTAGGCCAAAAATGTCAAAAGGGTGGGTGGGGACTAAGCTTGCAAACAAGTTTTGAACTAATTCGGAGCTGGATGGGAGTTGGTTTGAAGTGAGGACTGGGACTAAAGCGAGAGCAACCAATCGGCTAATTTTTTGCGCCGGGTGATCAGAGTGACATATTCGCTGACCTGGGGGTCTTTTAATTGGGCTTTTTGTTCGGCTTCGCTGCTTAAATGTGGGAAGATTTCTGGGATTTTGGCGGCGATTTCGGCTTCATCAGCGGTGATTTTCTCTGCTTCCATTAGGGCGTCCAAAATAAATTCTAATTGCAGATTTTGCAGGGCATTGTGAGTAAGTTGCTGACCAATTAATTCTAGATTTTGGCCAGAGCTTTTGAGATAATCGTCTAATTTAATTTGATTTTGCTCTAATTGTTTTTGAAAACGCTCAAATTCTTTTTGGGTGCTGCGGCGGACAATAATGGGAGAAACCTGGGGGGAAATTTTTTCCAAAAGGGCAAAAAGGGCTTTATCGGTGGCCTGGGCACGGATTTGATCTTTGCTGGGGACGGTATAGGCCTGTTTGTCTTTGGTGGCTTGGGCGGCTTTTTCTTTTTGCTCTTTTTCTAATTCGGCGATGATTTTCTTTTTGCTCTCGGCTAGGATTTTTTGATAATCGGGGAGTTTAATTTCGGGTTTTTGGGGGATATGAGCGGTGACTTCCCAGTCACTACCCTCTTGGGCTTTTTTAATTACTAATTCTGGCTCTACAAAAAGCTTGATTTCTGGGTGTTTTTTAAGCTCAGCAGCAAAAACATCGGGGGCAATTTGGCGCAGGGTTTCTTGGATTAAATAATTTTGGTCTAATTTGTCTTTGGCTACACTGGCGGGGACTTTGCCGGGGCGAAAACCAGCTTGTTTGATATGCCGGGCAGCGCCTTGGATGGTTTTATTATAAATATCTTTGACTTTTTCCCAGGGGATACTTAATTCCAAAGTAGGGTCAGTGGCAAAGTGTTTTTCTATGGTTTGGGTCAATGTGGGGGCGTCAGCTTGGGGGCTTGAGGTAGTTTTTTTAGTTTTTTGGCTTGATTTTTTTTCTGTCATAATGGAGTATTATAGCAGAGTTGTAGTATAATAGTAGGGCAAATTAAAAAATGAAAGGTAAAAATGTTTGGCTTTAATGGAATTGATCTATTTTTGATGCTGGCGGCGATAGTTTTGGTGCTGGGGGCGCAGGGGCTGGTGACAAGTAGATTTAATAAATATAAAAAAGTGAAAAATGCCCGGGGACTAACGGGGGCGCAGGCGGCGGAGATGATTTTGGCAAGTGAGAAAGTGGCGGTGGCGGTGGTAGCGACCAAAGGTTTTTTGGGTGATCATTATGATCCGACTAAAAAGACGATAGGCCTAAGCAAAGATGTTTATGGTGGGGCATCGGTGGCGGCGGTGGCGATTGCGGCCCATGAATGTGGTCATGCAGTCCAGGACAGGGATAATTATAGTTATTTGCGGTTGCGCAATAAAATTTTACCGCTGACTCAGATTGCTTCGGTGGGGGGTTATGTGGCGATTTTGATTGGGATAATTTTTTCTTTTGGTAGTTTTATCTGGCTGGGAATTATTGCCGAGGTAGTGATTCTGATTTTTCAGTTGATAACTTTGCCGGTGGAGTTTGATGCTTCTCGGCGGGCGATGGTGAAGCTAGAGAATTTGGGTTTGCTCTCTGGGGAAGAGCCGGGGCAAGCGCGGAAAGTGTTGCAGGCGGCGGCGCTAACTTATGTGGCGGCGGTAGCAGCAGCTTTATTACAGATTTTGCGGCTAGTGCTAATTGCCCGGGATAATTAAATTAAGGTTTTGATTTGCTGGCGGCGATGCCAGAAAGTGAGCTTAATTGACTGGGCCGATTTTTTGGCGCTGGGGGTGAGGGGGAAATGGGGGCTAATTAAAAATCGGCCCCTGGTAGCGCTAAAGGTAAAATTTCCGTAGGAATCGGTGAGGACTTGGCAAAGGGGTTTATTGACTGGGCGCGGTCGGTTGGCGGACTGGCGTGAAACTAATTGATATAGATAAACTTTGCTTGCCGGCCGCCCGCGCCCAGAAATGCGATAAGGGCGTAGTAGGAGTAAGCTGAGAGCGAGGAGGAGGAGGGGGATGGCGGGGAGGGCAAAAAAGAGAAAAGTTTGATAAGGTGTAGTCATAAGAGAGATTATAGGGAAAAAAGTGGGGAGAGATGGCGCAAAAAAGCTTTAAAAAATGGGGATAAAATTGTGTTTTCATACAAAATTTTGTATGAAATGGGGTTTTTGGGGCGGAAAAAATATTTTTGCAGAAAGAAATAGCTAAAAAGGGTACAAAAGAGGTCAGTTTGCTAGTAAAAGCAAATTTTTGCTTGACAATTGTTAAAAAATATAGTTAAATTAAAAATTAGAAAAATTAACTATAGAAAAAAAGAGAGAGAAAAAGATGAAAAATAAAATTGAGCTGTTAAAAAAATACAGATACATCAGTGTTTTTTGACCTCTCTCTCTCTCTCTCTCTCTCTGATAATCTTTCTTAGTTTTTTACTCTCCCCTACTCTACTTGGTTCAAGTGAAGTTCGGGCGCAGGTGAAGCTTAGAACCGTGGCGGACTGGGAAGCGGGTAGTATAGTACTTTTGAACGGTTATAAATTTGTGAAACTCAATGGCCCCGGGGGCGATGGAATGTTTATGGCGATGG
>CAYJFT010000006.1:0-17357 GCA_964369765.1 uncultured Pseudomonadales bacterium
AAGAGCGGTTTGAGAAATTGTAAGCCAGTGTTTTTGGCAAAGCTTTCATAACCTAGATACTCAATGGTTTGCTCCACTAAAATGACAGGAATTTTGGTGGCAGGTAAATGGGGCATCATATAAAAGGTTTCGGCGTGGAGGAGATCGTAATGATTAGTTTCTAATTCTTGGCGGATGGCGTCGATGACTTCGCTAACATGATTGCGAATAACCAAAAATGGATAGCTAGAAAAGGCAGTTTTAACAATATTATTGAGAGTAAAAGGCTGGCTAGAGCGTTTAAAAACCCGGACTTGACTACAGTATTTTTCTAATTCTTTGATATGGACTTTTTCATCATCATTTTTGATCAGGGCAAAAAGGGTGATATCGTGGAGTTTGGACATTTTTTTGAGTAGATTGTAGGTGCGGATTTGACCACCAGAGAGAAGGGGGTAAGGTAAATAAGGAGTAAGCATTAAAATTTTCATAGTGAGCTTTCTAAATCCAGGGGACTACTAAGGTCAATAATGCTGCCATTTTCGTCTTGATAGATAATTTGATAAATTGAGGCAAGTTGATGAAATTCATCGTCTTGATTGGTGGTAATGTAAAACTGGGCACCCAGGGCTATTTTTTCCTCTATTTCAAAACCAATGGGCCAGCCGGTGCGGCCGGTGGCAAAAAGAAAGCTGGTGTCACCAAAAGCAGGGGCAATAACCAAGGCATCGGGGGGGAGAAGTTGATCAGCGATTGCCCCGATTCGCGCTTGTGGCCAATTATTAACATTGAATTTACCCTGATTGAGAGTCCAAGCGATGAGCCAGGAAAGGCTGAGGATAAAGACAATTATAAAAAGAGTCCAGAAATGTTTGATTTTGGGGCAAAAAAAGTGATAAAACCAAATTACCCCCCGAGCAAAAATTATTGCTACGGCGGGTAGGAGAATAACCTGATAATAATCGTGTTGGACATTGCCAGTGGCAAAAATTATCAAATAAGCAAAAAAACTGGTTAAAAATATATAGCTTAAAATATCAAATTGGCTAAAGAGAGAGAAAAAGGTCCTTTTAATTTTTTGACTATTTTGCCAGAGATTTTGGGGGAGCAGGCCGCAAAAAAAGAAAATAATGGCGCCAAAACCTAGCCAGGTTTTGGCGAGACGCTCATAAAAGAGCCAGCGCCACCAAGCGGGGCGCAGACGGATATCATTGCTATTATATAGCCAATCACTAGCAGGAATACCGCTGGGATAAGCTAAAATATGTTGTCGCCACCACAAGAATGGCAAAATACTTAAAATTGCCAAAAGATAAAGGTCAATTTGGCGTAGAGCGCGCCAGGAGTGTTTTTGCCAGGCTAAAACTAGTAAAACTGGACCAATAAAGGCACTAGTGGGTTTGAGTAAAAGAGCGATGGCAATTGCAAGCAAAGTTGTGAGAAAATAATACCAAGTTTTTTTGCCTAGGTAGAGGGTAAAGAAATAAAGACTCAGGAGACAAAAAGTTATTTGATAGGGCTCGGGGAGAATGCTGCGGCCAAAATAAATGCCAAAGGGGATAAGAGCAAAAAAACCGGCGGCAAGTAGACTTAGAGTAGAGTTTTTTTGCCATTTTTGCAAGAGAGCAAAAATAAGATAAGTACTAAGAGCAGAAAAAAGGGCGGCTAAAATGCGCGAGGTAATGACTAAATCCCAAGAGGGGAAAATTCTTAAAATAGAAGCGGTGAAATAATTTATCAGGGGGAATTCGACCATCCGATAACCGTCTAAATTATCTTGGCCGCTTTGGATATTGCTTAAATCTTGATAATGAGGTTCCCAAATGGGATAGGAATGATTGAGAAATTCGCGGGTGACAGAAGCGGTATCAGCCTGACGAAAAGCATGCCAGTCTAGAAGAGGATAGTCCAAGCGATAAAGCCGGAGAGTAAAACTGAGAAAGATAATTAAACCCAGGATAATTTTTTGGCTATTTTTCATTTTCTTTTAGGCGTTGCAGGGCCCAGAAAATGCCAACTAACATCCAGAGAGTAAAGGCAACTTTGGAGGCAGCAAAGACATCGATATAAGTACCATTAATCATAATGCCCACCAAAAGAGCGATAAAGGCATAATTATAATAATCAGCTAAATCACGGGGTTGACGGAGGGATTTGGCGGCGGTGATTAGGGCAATAATTATAACGCCGTAAAAGGTAATTATACCCAGGATGCCAGTTTCGCCCAGAGTGCGCAGATAATTATTATCAACAGAGTCGGCTTCGGTAAAGGTGTCTAGGAATTCGCCTTTGTTAATGGTGCCGTAGCCACTACCCAAAAGAGGATTGCGCATAAAGGCATTGAGGGCATTGGGCCAAAGAGTGTCAAAGCGAATGGCAGCAGAGAGACCATAGAGTTCGGCATTGCGTGACCATGTCCGGGGGGCTTCTGAGGCGACTAGCTCACCGTCTTCATTGACGACGGTGATAATATCGGGGACATCAACATAGACATCAGCAGGGCGATTGGGGTCTTCTGGGGTGGGCTGACTGTCTGTGGGAGTAAGGACATTATTATTACCAAATTGATCTACTACTACAGCGACAGAGTCTTCTGGGGGACGGATATTGTCTAAACCCAAGGTTTCGCGGACAGTGTCTTGGAAAGCCAAAAGTTCTAAATAGGTTTCTTTGACTACTTCTACTGAATTGAGTGATTGTTCAAAACGCTCAATCATGTCTTGGCCAAAATTAAAGACTAAAAAGCCAACTAAGACATAATAAAGGGCTTGTTTGCCAAACCAGAGACCAATTTTCTTTCTTAATTTGATTTGGCGGTAAAAGATTTCCAAGGTAAAAAGGAGAACAGCAGCAGCGAAATAAGAAACAATAGAAGTCCGGGCGGCAGAAACAATTAAGGCCCACAAACCCATAGTATGAACAACCCAGGCGGCGACTTTTTGCCAGCGCTGCGGTGCGTGCCAAGCGACAATTAAAGTAATGGGGAGGAGTAAAACTAAATAAGCGGCAAAGTCATAATGACCACCAAAAGTGGATTGAACCCGGGCGTGTTCGGTGAGATAAAGGCGGACACCTTTGCTAAATTCGCGATTCATGGTGGAATAAAGGGGCCAGTAAAGGTATTTTTGGCCGGCGCCATACAGGCTGACAGCGGCTACGGCAACCAATAGACAAGAGATAAGGAAATTAAAATGTTTTTTGGTCTGGAGAGTACTAAAAAACAGAAAAGCCAAGAAAAAATATTCAATATAGCGCGCCCAATGTAAAAATGATTTGCTAAGGTGGACAAAAGAGGTGGGAATGGTGCCGATAATAAAAATACCGGCCAGAATACTCATGGCGCCAATGACAATATAACTAATAATTAGCTGCCAAGTGGGTATTTTCCAATTGATTTTGCCCCGGAAAATCCAGATAAGATAAATGGTGAAAGTGCCAAAGACTACTAAATCTTCTAGGCGCAGGCGAACAATGTAGCCAGGGATAAGATCGGCAATAGGGATTTTGGGCCAAAGAGGGATAAGAAAGACTAAAACTGTGGCTAGGACAAAAAGAATATTGTCGTCTAGCCAGGTTAGAATTTTGCGCCAATTAAATTTCATATTAACTCATTATACACCAAGATTTTTCTATTTTTGGCCGGGTTTTTATTAGGCAAAAAGTGTTAAAATTACAAAAAAAGCTTGATACATCAAGCTTTTTTTGTAATTTGTCTTATTTTTTTTAATTGACTTCTTCGCGGATTTGGACAGTATGTTTCATCCAATCTGGAGTGTTTTGGATTAGGTCTGGACGGTATTCAAAGGTGAGCACGGGATTAAATTCATTGTAATCGGGGTAATTGGTAGCATTACCGTTAGCAATTCTAAGTGGTTCAGCCATGCAACCTTTGAAGGTACGCCTAATATTAATACCATTGTTGCTATTATTATCACCCCAACCTAAATAACTACCGGCCAAAGTTAGTTTATTGTCACAAGGCATATTGGTATAATAATTATTGTAAAAGTGGCCATTACTACCAATCTCCGTTTGAACACTGGGGAAGTTAATGGTACCATCAGCTATGAAAATACCTTGGATCTGTGGTGTTGGTAGGTTATAGCCATTGGTGTTGGTTGGAAGAGCGCCATTTGCACTTTGTTTGACTAAAAAGTTTGCGGTAGGATAGGCGTTCTGATTAGTTTTAAAGGTATCGTAAGCAGTCATGCCTTCAATGAGTTCACTGCCCAGACCTGTTTTGAAAGTGATATCACCACTAACGATAAAGGCTAGGTAGCCACCTTCAGCCACCTCAATTGAGGTATTAGTATCTTGCATTGCACCCATTCTGGCCTGATTACCGATAATTAAGTCACCATTGACAAAAATGGTTTGTTTTTGACCAGCAGGAACTTGAATTTCGGTATTAGCAATATTTAGATTGCCAGTAGTTTTGCAAACCTGATTATATGTTCCATCTTCATTGGTAATGTCTGTGCCTCCAATTAAGTTTGCATTGCAAAATTCAATCTCTTCATTTCTAAGTAAATTAATAAAGTAGTCATAGTTTTCTTGGCGCAATTGCGGGTAACCAAGAGATTGAGTGGCAGCAGCATTTTTATTTTGACGCTGAGTATAATTAGCTTGATTATCCAAAGTATTGGTAATACTATTGCCATAAGCAATGGGAATACCACTACTATTGCCATTTAGGTTGGTTGTAAAGTCTCCAGCCTGACGAGCTAAATAAGCATTGACGAATTGATTGGGATTAGTTCCATCATTGATGTATTCTGTACTAGAATTTAAATCAAAGCCTATTTGTCCAGAGATATTATTTTGGGCATATAGATTGCCGCCGACGGTTTGAAACCATGGGGCAGCAATAGAGGTGCAACATTCACCACAAAGATCTATGCCAGTATTACCTATACATGCTGTTCCGGAATAGGCAAATGTATCCTCGGCATCACAAACACCTGTTTTGCAACTGCCAGAGTCTGAGCAATTTCTAGTGTAGCATGTTTCATTCCTGGTGATTGTGGTATAGCATGGTCCCTCTACATCTTTGGGACAACTAGTCTCAACAGTTTCTATCCAAGTTTTTATTATTGGTTCGCAAGTATAGGTGTATGATGTTTGACCAATGACTGGTATGTCAGCTAGGCAACTTGATAGGGTGCCATACTCATTGTTAATAGCATTTGGAGCAGTACAATCGCCATTGGTAATTGAAGGACCTTGGCAAGTAAAACATTGATTACCATCAGAGTCGGTGTAGCTAGTGGCGGTAGCTATTTGCCCTGTGGGACAACTTTTACTGGTATTACTTGGACAAGGAGTATAATCATCCGGTTCATCACCATCAGGTACACATTGATAACATCTTTCTCCACTGCTAGTGGTATGAAATGCTACGGTGTCTTGGCCATATGGACAGGGATCTTTTTGAAATCCGTCCCAACAGTCATCTGATCTTGGATCTTCTGGTTCTGGAGTGGTGGGAGCAAGGCAATAATAACATAGAGGATTAGTTGATGCTAAAATTTTTCTGTAACCAGCTTGACAACTAGTATAAGTACCATTTGGACAACTTTGAGTAGTGGGTGGTCTGATAGGAATGTCAGGATCAGCAGCATTTCCACCGTCTTCATCAGGTCCGCATACCCAGCAAGTTAAACTTCCTGTTCCCGTGGCTAATTGTGATGAGCCTGGACAAACTCTTTCGGCTTCTGATTCAGAGTCATATAAGCCCATAACTTCACCGCATGATTGGTGTCCGCTGCCACCGCCTCCACCACCTCCACTATCGTCACAAACATAACATGTAACATTATTATCACAACTGTCACCACTGGTATTTGATGCTTTACAACTACTGGTTTGAACCTTTTTAGCGGGTTCGCCATTATCACAAGTGAAAGACGATGTTGAGCCAGTAGCACAACTAGCTTTACAACCTTTAAAGTTATCGTTTTCAACATATGTGCAACTAGGATTTACATCGCCATCATCTAGAATATTGCAGGTTTGGGCATTAGCTTGGGAGACAAATAGAATAAATAGGCCCCCAAGAAAGAAAAGTATGTGGGAAATTCTTATCAATTTGTATTTAGTTTTCATTTACTTAACTTTCTATCATTAATAAACTAGCAAAAATTGAGTTTTCAATAATACTTGGTGAAGTCGGAAGTGGGGTTTTAATTAATAGCATTTCTGGAGTAGCAAATTGTTGATATGTATTTAAGAAAAGATTTTTAATGGCATTTAGTGATTGACTATCACCAGTTGAGGTATTATTGGCAGCAATGTATTGAGAAAGTGCTAATGTTGTTAAGGTATCTAGTTTTTGCTCATCAATTAAGGTTGAATAATCACTATTTCTTTGGATATTTTCTGTTAGGTTGGAGATAAATGTTTCTAATTGCGGAGATTGATAATAGTTATTGAAAACTTTGGCTGCTGCAAGAAGTTGAGCATAGTCTTGGAGATTGTAAATAAGAGAATTTTTTAGAAAATGAGTAATGGCACCATCAAAAGTGGCTAGCATA
Source organism: uncultured Pseudomonadales bacterium (assembly GCA_964369765.1). Taxonomy (GTDB): domain Bacteria; phylum Patescibacteriota; class Microgenomatia; order UBA1400; family PJMF01; genus JAUNST01. The sequence goes on from CAYJFT010000006.1 coordinate 6,513, forward strand.
ATAGTTTGATTATAATTTGGTAATGACATTTTAATGGCCGAGTCAACTTCGATTACTTGAATATTGAAATTGTTTAAATCAAATTCGGTAGTACTAAAAAAGCGATCATTGGGCTGTCCTTGATAAGCTAAGTTGCCAGTGTTAATATTGTAAAGCTTGTCTTCAATAATTGTCATTAATTGTGTTTCATCTAGACCCAAAAATGTTCCATCTGCTTCTATCCAGAGGCCGTCTTCGGGGTTACTATTTGTAATTATAGCCATTAATTTTTCTTTTAACTCAGAGTTTATTTCTGGTTTATCACTAAGATAAAGCTGAGATAGGTAATAGAAATGATAATTATCTGGTTGAATGAGCCATTGGGGGTCCTGCGAAACATTATAATAGTCATTAATATTACTGGTTAGACGATCTAATTCTTCTTGATCACCAGTTTTTAACCAATAATTATAGCGGGCCCAGATAACAACGGCAGTGTGGCGGAGGCTAGGTGGATTGGGATCAAATTGACAAGTTATGCCTTGACTGTTTTCAGTGCACTCTCCTAAAGAATTATTCAATCCCCGGTCATCCCGATTATCCCATAGCCAATCCAAAATCCCCTTGGCGATTTCAGTATCACTGGGGGTTTTGGGGATTAGGAGGAAGATTAGGCCAATGATCAGAGCTAGGGCAGCTAAGCCACCAGCAATCCAGGCACCAATCCTCATGACCTTTTTTTGGCTCTGGGCCCGGTCGTACTTTTTAAGCAGGGGGTTATTGTTTTTATTTTGCACAAAAGAAGTTTAGCATATATTTTTGTAGCTGTCAACAACTAAAATAGAGCAATTGGCTATTTTAAATATTTTCTTGATGTTCATTGATAATTTCAGTAGGGGGCAAGAGAGCTGGCTTGATTTTTTTGCCTCGGCGCTGGCGGAAAAAGGAGAAAACATTAGTTAAAATCTTCATTTCTTGGATAAAAAAGAGTTTGGATAAAAGCACATAAACGCCTAGACCGACTAGGCCAGTAATAAAGGAGAGCATTAAAAGGGGGATGACTTGGGAGGTATTAAAAACCAAATTGTCTAGGAGTTTAAAAGGAATATAAAGACCTATGCCGGTAATAGCGGTAATAGTATAAATTTTTAGTTGGGTAAAGACAAAATTTAGATTGAAAAGTTTTTTGATTTTGAGATTGAGGAAGATAAGGTAAAGGGCAGTTTCTAGGATGGCGGTAACACTAATGGTAATAGCAATGCCATAAAGTTGATTTTCTGGTAATTGAATAGAAATAGCACAGCCGATTAAAAAGACAATGGTGGTGGCTAAAGAGATGAGAAAGGGGGTGAGGGTGTCTCGCAGAGCATGAAAGGCTCGGACTAAAAGATGAAACATGGCCTGAGCAGGGATGGAAATAGCCAAGAGGGCAACAATGTGGCCAACCAGAACAGTGAGATCCCAGGAAAAATCGCGGGTACCAAAAGCAATCCGAACGGCGGGGATACGCAAGATTAAGAGAATTACTACTAGGGGGCAAGCTAGATAGATAATTTGATTAAGTGATTGCAAGACTACTTTTTTGAAACGATTGAGGTTCTCTTGGTCTCCAAGGTCTGAGAGAAATGGTAATGAGGCCTGGCCAATGGGGACACCTACCAAGCGAATGGGCATGAGAATAAGTGAGCGGGCTAGGATAATCATGGTGTAGCCGTAACCAGCAATACTGGTGACAAAGAAAGAGAGGGAGAGATTTTGAATTTCACTCATGCCCAAGGTGAGGGTGCGGGCGGGCATCAGGGAAAAGATTTTTTTGACTCCGGGCGTTTTTAAATTCCAGGCAAAATGATAGCGCCAGTTGATACTGGCGACATAGGGAATTTGGATAAGCATATGTAAAAACGCCCCAAAAATAACCCCGATTCCGGCCGCATAGATCCCAAAGTAAGGAAAAAAGAAATAGGTGCCGGCAACAATGCCGCCATTGTAGAGCAAGGGAACCAAAGCGGGAATAATAAAGCGCTGATAGCTCTGGAGCATACCAGAGAGAAAGCTACTAATGGCAAAAAAGAGCTGGGCAAAAATCATCATCCGGGTTAGGTTAATGACAATGGTAATTTGTTCTGGGGTGTAAGCATTGCCGATACGCCAATTAGTGATCTGGGGAGCAAAGATAAAGACAATAATTGAGACAAAAACAAAAATCAGGACCAACCAATTCATAGCGACATTGGCTAGGGCAAAAGCGGCTTTTTCTGATTTCTTTTTTAGGCTAGTAAAAAGGGGGACAAAAGAGGCTGAAAGGGCACCCAAAATAATTAGCTGAAAAATTAAATCGGGGATTTGGAAAGCAACCCGAAAGGCATCATAGGCTTCTAAGAGACTAGTGGAGCTGGCGAATTTGCCTAGCATGAGCCGGTCACGCAAAAGGCCAGAAAAAGAGACCAGTAAATTGGCGACAGTAATGACTGTAGCAGCTGAGAGTATAGAGCGCTGCTGAGAAAGCAGCCAGCGATTATCAAAAAGCTGACTAGGTAGACGGATGATTTTTTTGATTTGCTTGCCAATCATAAGTGCTTATTATAGCAAAACTCAGCCGATTTTGATACTTGCAATTTGGATAAATTTATTATAAAGTAAGGCTATTATGAGGCAAGTAATTTTGGATGTGGAAACACAAAAAACTTTTGATGAAGTAGGCGGCTATTTTCCTGAGAATTTAGGAATTTCTTATGTAGGAATAGTAGCCCGGGATGGTTTTTCTGGACCAGGAGAGCGCCAGGGGTTTTTTGAGGCAGATTTGGAGAAATTGTGGCCAATTTTGGAAGAAGCGGATGTGGTAATTGGTTTTAATATTGATAATTTTGATATGCCCACTTTTAGCAAATATTATCCTGGTAATTTAAAAAAGATTCCGACTTTGGATTTGATGGTGCAAATTAAAAAATCTTGTGGTCATCGGATTGGTTTAGACGCAGTAGCCAAAGAGACTTTTGGCCGGGGAAAGATTGGGGATGGGCTAGATGCAATTAAATATTATCGTGAAGGCAGATTGGAGGAATTGGCTAAATATTGCGATGAAGATGTGGCAATTACCCGTGATTTATATGATTTTGGCCGAGAAAAAGGCCTGGTGAAATTTAAGAATAAATGGAATCGCTTGATTGAATGTCCGGTGGATTTTACTTTTAAACCCAAAGATAGTGCGGGAACACAATTTACCCTTTTTTAATTTGCTGGGGGTGGGGTGGGATAAATGAAGTGATGAATTTGCTGATAAAGTTGGGGATTTATGGTGGAAAAATCTAGTTTTTGAGTGAGTGGGTAAAGAGCAAAAAGCGTGGGTCCTTTGCCGGTGAAATTTAGACCCAGGGGAGTGGTGGTTTGAAGATTGTCCCAGAGTTTTTGCAAGGCAGGTTTTTTGTTTAGAATCAGGGGGGTAAAATCATTGTGTAAATGGGCAGCGATAGCGTTTAAGTCTTTTTGTTGGAGAGCTGCTTGGAGTGATGTTGATTGATTTTTGGCAGTGGAGCTAATTTGATATTCACCATAAAGTTGGGCGCTAGAGAAAGCATATTTCTGGGTAAAAAGGACAATTTGGCAGGGGGGAAGACTGGGAAGTGAAGTGGTTTGCAAAGAAGAGAGGCCATGATTTTGTTCATGAGTGATTGGATTTTGACTGAGGGCAAAAGGAAAATCAGCACCTAATGTTAGTCCCAGGTCTTGGAGTTGATGATTGTCAAGTGAGAGAGCATATTTTTTGATTAAATAATTAATCAGAGTAGCGGCATTGAAAGTGCCACCGCCTAGGCCTGAGCCAAAGGGAATATTTTTTTCTAATTCCAGGTGGAAATTTGGTAAGGGAAACTTATTTTGTAGTTTGACTAGGGCAATAAGAATCAAATTGCTATCATCGATTGGTAGATAACGACTTTTGGGAGCGGTGGAGCGGGAGGAAATAGAGAGTTGGTTTTGGGAGGCGGGGGAAAGAGTGAGATAATCATAAAAAGGTAATCTGAGCAGAGTAGTAGAAACTTGATGATAATTATTGGCTAATTTGGCAGTAATATAAAGGTCTAAATTGATTTTGGCTGCGGAGGCTAGGCGAGTGGAGGGTGATGAGTTTTGGGACATCTGTATTTTGTTAATTTGCTTCTAAAAGGACGCTGACAAAAGCACTAATGCCTTGGCCTCGGCCAAATTCGGTTAGGCCTTCGCCGCTAGTAAAAGAGAGACCAAGGCAATCTGAGGGGAGTTGAGTTAATTTGGCTAGAGAGGCAACCAAAGCAGGGCGATGTTTTTCCAATTTGGGTTGATAGGCTTCTATACTAACACTTAAATTGACTAAATGATAGCCTTTTTGGGCAATAAGATTGAGGAAGTGGCTTAGATAAATGCTGGAATCGGTAATGTTTTTTTCTTGATAGAGTTGATCGGCTACAGTAGAAAATGAGCCGCCGCCTACGGCGGTGGAAAGAGCATTGCAAAGAGCATGAAGGATGACATCACCATCAGAATTAGCGGCAAAGGTGAGCCCACAGGCAAAATTAACTCCGGCTAGAGTCAGAGTTTGATTTTTTTGGGCCTGAATGAGTTGATGAGAATCTTGGCCCAGACCGGTACGAAAAAGAGGTTTTTTATGAATAATCATGAGATAGCCTTTGATTGAATATTTTGCTGTTCTTGATTGGGGATAAAAGCGCGAATTTTTTGGGCGATTTCGTCAATAATCCACTGGGGGGTGCTGGCGCCAGCAATCAGGCCGATGATTTGAGTGGGGTCGCTAAACCAGGAGTAGTCAATTTCGCTAGCTTGATCTAGAGCATAGGCGGGTTTGCCGGTAGTGGCGGCGACTTCTAGGAGCCGCCTAGAATTGCTGGAATGGGGGGCGCCGATGACTAAAAGTAAGTCTACCTGATTGGCTAAGTCTAGGACACTTTTTTGACGATCGGTGGTAGCGGCACACAGATGTGGTTGAATAGTGAGTTCTGGATAGAGTCGCTCTAGTTTGGTAAAAGCAGCCTGAGTATCTAACATAGAGAGGGTGGTTTGAGTGAGAAGGACAGTATTGCTAGGAAATTTGATGATTAATTCTGGAAGTTTGGCCAAAGTGACAACTTTGACGCCTTTTTTTACCTGGCGACTAACAGAAATGGCTTCGTCATGTTTTTTATCACTGGCTAGATAAATTACCTCTCTCCCCTGCTCTATTAGCTGGCGGAGCTGTTTTTGAGCATTTTTGACCATGGGGCAGGTGGCGTCTATCAGGCGAATTTTTTTCTCGCTAGCGGCGGCAAAAATTTCTGGGGGGGCGCCGTGAGCTTTGATAACCAAAATAGAATCAGGGGGAATTTGCTCAATAGAGTCAACAATTTTGATTTGATATGAGTCTTGAAGCCATTTAGTAACGTGAGTATTATGGACAAGCTCGCCCAGGAGATAGACTTTGCCTGGTTCACTCAGAGCTGCTTCTTGGGCGAGCTTAATAGCTCCACTGACCCCAAATTGGCCATTATTACCACAAAAACCACTAACAGAAGCAAATTTAACTTGCATAAATAAGCATTTATTTTTTGGGGCTAATTTCTTTTTTACTTGATTTCTCTTTGTTTTTAATTTCTAAACCAAATTTTTGGCCAATTTCTGACCAATCATATTTGGAGAGGAGAAAAATATAGAGGATTTCAAAAAGGCCATAGGTATTGATAACCAAAAGGAGGATAAACCAGATTTTGGATTTTTTGACAGCGCCGGCTTTCCAGAGAGCAAAGCCTTTCCAAGCCAAAATCCAGATTTGGAGAGCAAAAAGAAAAGCCAAGGCAAAAGGAGGATTTTCTAGCATAAAAGTATTAAACCCATTGAAAAGTTGGTCTATAGCGCCAGCCGGGGTAGCTGTGAGCTCTGCAGCGGCAGTAGCTAGGCTGGCGCCAGTGGCTTCTAAGGCAGCAAAACTGGCTTCTAGATTTGTAGCCTCTAAATTAATTATTTCTGGATTCATAATATTCCCGTCTAGGTAAATTACTGTATTAAGAGTTATTATAGCAGATTTCTGGCTTTTTCTAGGTGAGGCTTTGATTAATCGCGGCGCAGGGCATCGACGGGGTCTAATTTGGCGGCTTTTTTGGCTGGATAAATACCAAAAATGAGGCCGATGCCGCAAGAAACTGCTAATGAGACAAAAATTGAGGTGGGATTGAGGGTGAGATGAAATACCGGGAGAGAGAGATTGGGACCAAAAATATTGGCAAGATAGACACCTAGGGCGCTAGTGGCTAGGCCAAGAATGACGCCAATTAAGCCGCCAACCACGGTTAGAACCACTGATTCAACAATAAATTGAAAAATAATGTCTTGCTCCCGGGCGCCCAGAGCTTTGAGTAAACCAATTTCTTTGGTGCGCTCAGTGACATTAACCAACATAATGTTCATTATACCAACTCCACCAACTAGGAGTGAAAGGGCAGCAATCAAGGAGAGACCAACAGAAAAAGCGGTCATGGTGCCAGAAATTGTGCCAATTAAATCTTGGGCATTGGAAACACTAAAGGGCAATTCTTCTTTGCTGGAATAACCATAGATATTCATTAAGGCCTCTTCGATATTGGTGGTGACCTGAGTATAGTCGGTGCCTAGTTGGCTGACAACAGCAATTTGACTATAGCCATAAGTTTGTACCATAGTACTAATTTCTCCTAGACTAAAGGGCACATGAGCTGAGCCAAAACTGTCATTGGGGCCAAACATGGAGGGCGGGGTTTGAGTGACGCCAACAATTTCTAAATCTAAGCCACCTTCGATAATGCTAAGATTAAGTGTTTCTCCTAGAGCTTGGCTGGCGCTACCATAAAATGCTTGGGCTGTGGTTTCATCAATAATGACAATGGGAGTTTGAGAATTGACTTGGGCCCGGGTAAATGTTTGGCCGGCGACAAATTCAAGGTCTTGCAGATTTTTTTCTTGACTATATTGATAACCCAAGGTAAATTGATCGCCATTATCTTTGATCAAAGTGTCCATACTATAAGAATAGCTAGGTTCATAGCTGCGCACACCCTCTACATTGGCTTGTTCTAGGCTAGTAATGAGATCTTGATTGAGGGTGAAGTTGCTGCCGGGGCCAGCATAATTGAGAGTGATATTGATATTACCCAGACCAGAGTCATAAATGCTGTCCTCGGCGGCGGTGTAAACGGTGGTGCCCATAGTCATGATTAAGACTACAGCACTTACCCCCAGGATAATGCCAATCATGGTCAAGAGGGTGCGCAGAAGATTGCTGCGTAGACTATTGAGGGATTCATTGATAAGTTCTAAAATCATTTTTTGCTTCCTGTTTGAATTCCTGTTTTTCCTGTTGGAATAATTTGCCCATCTTGGAGATTGATAATTCGATCAGCATAGCCAGCGGTTTTTTGATCGTGAGTGACAATGATAATGGTGGTGCCTGATTGACGGCTGATTTGTTGGAGCTCACTCATGACTTTTTCGGCGGTTTTACTATCCAGGGCACCGGTGGGTTCGTCGGCAAAAATGACTGAGGGCTCCATAACCAAGGCCCGGGCGATAGCAACTCTTTGCTGTTGACCACCGGAGAGGCGAAGAGGGTAAGAGTCTTTTTTTTCGCTTAAATTTACCATTTCCAAAACTTTTTTGATTTTTTGTTCACGTTTTGATTTGGGTACTCGGGCATAAAGGAGAGGACGGGCAATATTTTTACTGACACTCAGATGTGAGAGGAGATTAAAAGATTGGAAAACAAAGCCAATATTTTCGCGGCGCAAGGTAGAGAGATCTTCGCTGGATAGTTGACTAGTGTCAACACCGGCGAAATAGTATGTGCCAGAAGTGGGGCGATCCAGGGTGCCAATGATATTCATCAGAGTTGATTTACCGCTGCCAGAGGTGCCCATAATGGCCAAAATCTCGCCTTTTTTGATGGTGAGGTCTAGGCCATGGAGGATTTCAATGGCTTCTTGATTTTTTGCAATTTTATTTTTGTTTGGCCGAGGTTTTTTGAAAAAAATTTTTGGTAGTTTTTGGGCTAGAGTTAATTTGGTTTTGGGCGTGGCGGCGGCTTTTTTGAAAAAAAGCCGCCGCCAGAAAGCCTCTTTGGCCTGATCACCCAAAGAATAGCTTTTGCGTAAATCTTTGATGACAATTAAATCAGAACCGGTAAAATTATTAATAGTGGTAAAATCATAGCTACCCTGGACAAAAAATATTTTTTTAAAAAAGCTGCTGATTTTTGATCTTTTACTGGTCATTTGAGCAAATTTGTGTTTTTATAGATTGGGAATAGCGAGAAAATCATAAACTGGGGCAATTAATTCTCCAGCGACTACACCAGATGTGATTTCGGTCATGCCCAAGCTTTCTAAGCCCGTGGTGACAGCTCTGGTTTCTAAAACATTGCCAGTTTGGTCGACAATTTGGACTTGATTGTCGGAAATTGCATCACTGGGAACAGCTAAAATGCCGGTTTTGGCTTCAATAGCCAAAGTCACCTGAACAGAGGTGCCCAGAAGGATTTGATCTTCTGGATCAGCTAATTCTAGCCAGACACGATAATTGGCGCCGCTAGCGCTTTGGCCGCTGTCAGAGTTACTGTTTGTTTGAGCAACTTTGTCTAGGCGAACAACGGTGGCGGTAAATTCTTGGTCTGGTAAAAGAGAAGTGGTAATTTTGGCTTGACTGCCAATTTGGACAGTTTGGGCATCTTTGGCACCCAGGGATAAACTAATGGTTTTATTGCCCGAGGGGATGAGAAGGAAGAGTGGGGTGCCAGTGGTGTCGCCGATGTCGGCCCGAACACTTTCTCCTTGATTAACACCTAGGTTTTCTACGCGGCCAGTAATGGGCGATAAATAGTCGCCATCTTGGGAGCTTTGATAAGCTGATTGAGCGGCGCGCCAGTTGGCTTGAACAATTTGTTGCTGATTATTAATTAGGGTAGTTTCTGCCAAAGCCTTGTCTAGAGTGAGCCGAGCTGATTCTTGTTGGCGGAGTAATTCCTGATACTGGATGACACTAGGATTGGCTTGGTCTGGATAGTCTATGGCGTATTGCTTGATTTCTTCTTCTATTTTGGTCATAGCGGTGCGGGCAGTTTCAAAATCTAGCCATTCTTGGCGACCAATTAAATCTATGCTTTCTTGATATGTTTTTTGGGCAGAGAGATAAGCGGCATAGGCATTGGCTTGTTCGGCACCGCTGGCGCTACTTTTGATGGTAAAAAGGATATCATCAATGGCAACTTCTTGACCATTTTGGACATTAAGTTCTTCGATAGTGCCAGAGATTGGTGGGGTAACTTCAATCACTCCCTGCAGCTCGACTTGGCCAGAACGAATTATTTCTTTGGCTAAATCGGTGACTATAACTGGAGTGCTAAGACTAAGTAAATCAAGATCTTGGTCTGAGCTGGTAAAAAGACTAATTATGGAATTAATAATTGTTATGAGTAAGATAATGACAACAATTTTCCAGAAAAGCTTGAGTTTTTTCCATATGGCTAGAATTTTTTTGTAGATTTTTTTCATAGGCTTCATTTTAACATAATCCTGAAGTTTTTCTGAATCAATTTTGATTAAGATAAAATTGTTTAATTGCAAAGTTAGCGAGCAAAGCGTTTTTTGATTTCTTGTTTGAGATCTGAGTCAGTGAGAAGATAAAGGGCGATAATAATAATTAAACCTGTGAGGACGGCCAAAAGGGTAGTCCAGAGAGTGGTTGCTAAGCCAAATAAATAGAGAATAATGGGAATAAAGCCAAGGGTGACACTTAGGAGTAAATAGCCAAAGTATTCGATAAAATTCTTTTTACTCCTGATGGTAAGTAAGGCTAAGATAATGACAAGCGCTAGATTAAAAAAAGGTGAGACATAATTGCTAGACCATAAGTGACGGCCACTACAAAGATCGACAATGAATAATAAAAGGCTGGTAGATAAATAAAAATAAATGATTTTGCTGGCTAATTTTTGACTGGGATTAATAATAAGCCTGTGAATAATAATAGCATATAAAACTGCGGCAGAAACAATAATTCCCCAAAAATTTCGGGCATTGTGATAAGTAAAAAAATTGATATAAGAGACAATAATAATAATGACAAAAGCCAAAAAGAGCGGAAGTTTTTGACTAGCTGGGACTGGCCGGAGAGTTTTTTGATAATTAGGGTAACTGGTGGACTGTAATTTTTGAGGTTTTTTTTGGCCATAGTGATTGGAGTAGATGGGGATTTTCTGGCCCAGGGCTTGGGTGAGATTATGGAAAAAATTGGGAACAATTTTGTTTTCTTTGATACTACTAGTAAAATTAATGCTTAGTTGGTCTTGATAGGAAATTACTGCTGCGCCCAGGGGGCTTTTTTTGGTGGGATATAAAAGGACTTCGACGTGGCTTAAATATTTTTGTCCGGAGTCTGGGAAATCGAACTGGCCTAGATTGGTAAGGGTGAGGGTTTTTTTTCTTTGCGCCAGTTGATTAAAAATAAGGGGCATAAGAGATTTTTTGACGATCAGGGGAGTATTTTTGGAAATAAAGTTATTGCTTAGACGCAGACGTTCTTGGGTGAGGGTGGTTAATTGAGATTGCTTGGTAAATTCGCTAAGTTGCTGGGCAAAATTATTGATGACTGACTTCAAGGTGCTTTTTTGGCTAAAAGTATAACTGAGATTGATTACTTCAAAAAAATTTTTGAGGGTTTGGGAGGGAAAAAGTTTACGTAAATTAACTGGAATGGCGATGACAATTGGCTGGGATTCTTTTTTATTGTGTAATTGCTGATTGCTGCTTTGATTAATGCTATAAGCTAAGTGAGAAGCTAAATAAGTAGTGATGGTAGTGTGGTTTTTTTTGGCTAATG
>CAYJFT010000006.1:17367-24300 GCA_964369765.1 uncultured Pseudomonadales bacterium
GCTAATGATTTTAATTTTGCAACTGAGATAAGACCAGTGTTAACCTGATTGCCGTGAAATGGATAATATTGACCTCTGATTTGATAAGCATTTGCTTGTTTATGATTAATTTTTGGCGGCTTGGAAGAATTCTGGGCAAAATATTGAGTAAGACTATCGTTTTGATTAAGATTTTTTTGGTCAAATAGCAATATTTTGCCTTGATGGGGAAAGTCACCGTATTTGAGGGTGAGATAATAATAGGTGAGAGATTTGAGAAATTCCAAGACCCCGGTGCCATCGGAGAGAGAATGAAAAACTTCTACACTAAGGCGCTGATGATAGTAAAGAATTTTGAGTTTATAGCCACGATTTTCATAGGCATTTATAGCCTGACAGGGAGGATGAGTTTCTGGGGCTACAGTAAAATGAAGGGGATTTTGGTCAAAGTAATTCCAAAAAAGACCGCGGCGCAGGCGCAAAAAAAGATGACTGTAGCGCTCATAAATTAAATTGGTGGCTAATTGGAGATAATGGGGGTCTATTTCTTGTTTCAAGACTACACTAAGGCGAAAAACGGCACTATTGTTTTGATCGCTGACCAGGGGAAAAAGATTGGCAGTAGCATCTAATTTGTAATTTTTTGTCATATTTTCTAGAGCTTGAATTATATCACGCCTGAGAGATTATTTTTGATGGTATAATTGCTCTTAATATGGGAAAATATTTTGGGACAGATGGTTTTCGGGGTGAAGTAAATTTGGATTTAACTAGTGATCAAGCTTATAAAATTGGACGCTTCCTGGGTGATTATTTGCTCAAAAATAATTTGGGCGGTTTGATTATCGGACGCGATACAAGACTTTCAGGACATATGTTTGAGAGTGCTATAGCGGCAGGAGCGATGGCCAGTGGCAGCCAGGTTTTTTTGGCTGGAGTAATTCCTACTCCTGGAGTAGCTTGGATAGTTTCCAAGGCTAATTTTGGGGCCGGAGTGATGATTAGTGCTAGTCATAATAACTATGTAGATAATGGAATTAAAATTTTTAATAGTTTGGGTGAGAAAATGGATGAGGAGATTTTGGCTGATTTGGAACATCATTTGGATGGGAGCAGATTGGTGGATTTTGCTTATGGTGATAAAGTGGGGACTTATCAAGTTTATCCCCAAGGTGTGATAGATTATGGTAAATTTCTGAGTAATTTAATTTCTGGGAAAAAAAGTCAATTAAAAATTGGCTTAGATTGTGCCAATGGTAGCGCAAGTGTTTTAGCCAAAGAAGTTTTTACTGCTTTGACCCAGAAAGTATTGGTGATTAATGATCAACCCAGTGGAGTTAATATCAATCAAAAATGTGGCTCAACTGATTTAAGGGCTTTGCAAGAGCTGGTCCGGGAGCAAAAACTTGATTTAGGTTTGGCTTTTGACGGCGATGCTGATCGTTGTTTGATGATAGATCATCAGGGACAAATTATTGATGGTGATTTGATTATGTATGTTTTGGCCAAAAAATTGTATGAAGAGAATAGATTAGAAAAGCAAATGGTGGTTTTGACCCAAATGTCTAATCTGGGTTTATTGCAAGCTTTGGAGTCTGGAGGGTTAAATTATGAAATCACTAAAGTAGGTGATAAATATGTTTATGAGCGGATGAGAGAAAAGGCTTATAGTTTTGGTGGCGAGCAATCTGGACATATTATCTTTGGTGATTTGGCTACTACTGGGGACGGAATTTTGACTGGATTGATGATGGTGATGAGGGTGATTGAGGAAAATAAAACTCTGGCTGAATTAGTGAGTGAGGTGAAAATTTTGCCCCAAGTTTTGGAAAATGTGCTGGTAAAAAATAAAGAGCAAGCTTTTAATGATGTGGATGTGTTGCTGGCGGTGGCAGAGGTAGAAGAGAGTTTGGGTAAAAAGGGGCGGATTTTGTATAGACAAAGTGGGACAGAAAAAATGGTGAGAGTGATGGTGGAGGCAGAAAGTGAGCAGAGATGTAGAAGCGAGATAGAAAAGATAGTGAGAGTGTTACGAGAGAAAAACTTAGTCTGGGAGAGTAAAAAATAGAAAGTGAGGCGATGATGAAAATCAGGGCAAGTGAATTATTTTCTTTGGATAAAAGTCTGGCTGGAGATTTACTGGGGAGTTTGGAGCGGCCCTGGGAAATTTTGGGGCAATTAAGTGAGTTTATTGTGGAATTGGGAGGACGCTTGGAGCGTGGAGAAGTGGTAGGGGTGGAGCGGGGCGATTTTGTGAAAGTGAGTGAGGGAGTCTGGGTATCGCGTGAGGCCAAAATCGCTCCGCAAACGACGATTATTGGACCGACAATTTTAGATGCTGGCTGTGAATTGCGTCCTGGCGCATTTTTGCGTGGTGATGTGCTATTGGGTAAAAATTGTGTGATTGGCAATTCAACTGAATTAAAAAATTGTTTGATTTTTGATGAGGTAGCGTTGCCGCATTTTAATTATGTGGGGGATAGCATTATTGGTGCCGGGGTGCATCTGGCTGCGGGTGTAATTGTCTCTAATTTGCGCTTGGATCAAAAAGAAATAGGGATAAAAAATGAGACAGAGTTGATTATGACCGGCCGGCGGAAACTGGGGGGGCTAATTGGCGATGGAGTGGAAGTGATTGGGCGGGGGGTGAAAATTTGGCCTTTGCAAAGTGTTAGTGGGGTGATAGAAAATGATTGGAATTTGAACATTTAATGGACAAGATGGCTGAGTAGCGCTAATATTAGCCAGGTTTATTGTAATGCTAAAAAGTAGCCTTTAGACATCTTATGGCGAAGCCGTAGTTTTTGTTATAAGTGGCGCGAGGATTGGCAGTGGTGCTATTGATGGTCATAATATTGACTTGAGTATTGGAGATCTGAGTAGAGCTCCAATAATAACCGGCGACGTTTTGGTTGCCTAGAGCGCCAGTGGAGGTGGAATTACCAGAATACATGCCGTAGAAAAGGCTAGTGTTGCGCCAGAGATGATCAGTGATGGTGTTGCTAGTACCGGGGCCGCCATAGGCGATGTCTAGATTGGAGTAATTCTGAGCGGTAGGCATGACAAAGCCAGAGGGACAGAGGCCAGTGATATTTTCTTCGGTGCCGGAGTAATTGACATTATAATAAGCGTCTGGTTGTTGTATGGCGGCTTGCCAGTTGTAGAGATAGCCATAACTAGGTGAGGTGTTGGAGCGGCAAGTGCCATAAGTGTCGGGGCCAAAGGTGTTGCTGGGGGTATAGGAGCCGGCGCCAGGGAAGGCTTGTTTATCACAGGCGGTGCCACTGGGTCCACCGTAAGCGAGGTTTTGTGCCATCCAGCACTGACCGTCGGCTTGGCGGCGGACATTATAAACTTTGAAATCGCGCTCATCATAAAGCTTGATAGTTGCCTCTGGGGCACAAGCTGTGCTGGTGCATTGGGTGAGATTGGAACAGTCGCTGTCATCAAAATCGGCAAAGCTCATGGCGGCATTGAGAACATGGAGGGTGACGGTTTGGGTGCTAGTATTGCCCGCCAGGTCGGTGGCGCTATAAGTGAGAGTGCGGGTACCGGCGGTGGCGGTGCTGGGATTAACGGGGGAAACAGTGAGAGTGCCGTCTAAGCCGGAGAGATCGTCGGTGGCAGTGGTAGCGGCGATTAGATCAGGAGTGGAGTTTAGGACGGTGCCTAAGTCGACAGCGCCGCTAATCATAGGGGTAGTTTTGTCCAACTGATAAGTGGGTGAGCAGTCGCTGAAGACACGGCTATCGGTAGTGGTGGTGGTGACACAAATTTGATGAGTGGCGAAGTTGGTGGTGAAGTCCAGGGTTTGAGTGAGGCCGGTGGTAAAGTTGGTAGTAGGAGTACAGGGTCCTGCGGTAGAGAGACAGTATTGAGCAGTGGCGATGGTGGTAGAGCCGGGTTCGATAGTGGCATTGATTTGGAAGTCGGCATTGGCCCAATTATTTTCATTGAAAGGATCACCCACGGGAGTGAAAGAGATGACGGGGTCTACCGGGGTTGGTGGGGTGGATGCCTGGAGACAGCGGATGCCAAAACCGTAAGCTTTACTATTGGGGTATTGGGGATTGGCTTGGGTGGAATTGAGACTAAGATGATAAGCTTTGGCAGTGGATTCTTCATTGGAGCTCCACCAGTAACCGCCGACATTATAACCGCCAATAGAACCAGTGCTGATGGCGTGACCAGTAAGATGACCATTGAAAATACTAGCGTTGCGCCAGAGATGGTCGGCTAGGGTACTAAAATTTTCACCGTTGCCACCAAAAGCTTTGTCTAGGTCAATGTAGTTTTGTTTGGTGGGGAGGACGAAGCCGTCTGGACAAAGACCAGTGACATTGGTTTGGGGACCAAGGTAATAAGAACCGACAGCGGCGCTGGGTGCCTGCATGGCAGCTTGCCAGTTATAAAGCACGCCGCTGTTGGAATTGTAGAGACAGTCGCCATAAGTGCCGGTGCCAAAACGACCCGTGGCGGTAGTGGTGGTATTACCATTAAAAGAGGTTTTGCTACAGGCGTTGGGATTGGTACCAGCATACGCCAAGTTTTCTACCATCCAGCATTGACCATCGGTAAGGCGGCGGACAGTGTAGCTTTTGCCATCGCGTTCGTCAATAAGATCTAGAGAAGAATTGGCGACGCAGCCGCTGGTAGTGCAAGGAGTAAGATCTTCGCAGTCGCTAGGGCCAAAAGTGGCGAAAGTGGTGGGTTTTCCAACCACGCTGAGGGTGATTTGCTCTGTGGCGACATTGCCAGCATAGTCAGTGGAGGTGTAGGTGAAGGTTTGATCACCCAAGGCGCTAGTGTCCGCATGATCGGGAGTGACACTATAATGAGCAAGGACGGTAGAAAGAGTATCGGTGACAGTGGCAGTGCGTAAATCTACGGAGCTGTTTTGCTTAGCCGTGATGTCTTGAAGTCCGGTAAAAACGGGTGGGGTTTTGTCTAGGCGAAAGTAGGGTGAGCATTCAAAAACGGTTTGAGAGTGGGAGTCAGTGGCGCTGGTGCAGATTTGGTGGGTGCTGGATTCGGTGTTGATGTCTATGGTCTGAGTAAGGCCAGAAATAAAATCGGTGTCTGGAGTACAGCTGCCAGTAGTGGAGAGACAGTACTTAGCTTCTACAATAGTGGAATTAGTGGGGGTGACAGCGATAGTGACTTGATAATCTTCTTTGGCCCAGCCCCATTCATTGATGGGATCAGCCACTGGAGTATAGGAGATAACAGCGTCGTTGGGGATGATAGGGGGTGGGGTGGGAGCAGCCTCGCGAGTGACGTTAAGAGTGTAGAATCCCATAGTGTAACCATCTACGGCCGCAACATAAATGTTGTATCGGTTGGCGCCTACGTGAGTCAACATCTCACCAACTTCGCCAGTAATTTGGGCATTACTGTTAGTAGCAGTGGCCCCGATAGTGACTTGAGTGGTGGTATGAGGAACAAATAAATTGTAAGTGAAAACAGCAGGGTCAAAGCCGGCGACAGTTGTGCCATCAATGGTTAAGTTGCTCAAAGAAGCGTCGCTTGGATTCGGAGGCGGACTAGGGAGGACTCCAGGTAAAATTTTTAGAGTCAATATGTGAGTGGCAAGATTGCCAGCGTTATCAGTGATGGTGTAGGTAATGAGATGATTTGTCATGATAGTGGTATTCACGGTTGCTGGGGAAATATTAATATTGCCATTTAGACCAGAAAGAGAGTCTGAAGCAACAGCGATTCTATCACTGGGGTCAAAATTTGCACCAATAGGCAAAGATATTTCTGAGGCGGCAATAATTACGGGAGCGGTTTTGTCGAGTTTGTAAACTGGGGAACAGGTGGTGACGACTTGCGAGTGATCATCAGTAGCGGAAATACAAATTTGGTGAGTGGCGGATTCGGTAGTGAAAGTAAAATCCTGATTGGCGCCAGTAGTAAAGTTGGTATCTGGGGTACAGTCACCAGTGGTGCTCAAGCAATATTTAGCTTGACTTAAGTTGCTAGTAGTCATGCTAATATTGGCATTAACGATGAAATCTTCCCGAGCCCAGCCGGCGGCATTGAAGGGAGTGCCGCTGGGGGTGAAAGTGATGGTGGCATCGTTGGGAGTGATTGGAGGTGGGGTTGGAGTAGGGGTGGGCGTCGGTGTTGGAGTTGGGGTTGGAGTGGGTGTTGGGACATTAGAATTAAAGATACAACGAACTTGTTGAACATCGTTCATGGTGTAAGTAGAATTGGTCATAATGAAATCATTGGAGCGGAAAAATATTCTGGCATAGGCGGAGTTATAAATGTAGCTGGTCCAGAGTCCGTCATAATTGCCAATGCTACTAATGCTGCCGTCGTTGTTATATAAACCAGGGGATTCTAAATTAAATATTTCGCTATTGGTCCAGTTTTCAATAACTGAGTTGAAACTGGTGTCCAAAGAGGCATAGTTGGTGGGAGTAGGAAGCAGCCAACCGGTGGGGCAAATGCCTTGATGACTATCGAGATTAGTATTGTGGGGACTATTATTATAATAATCAGCTGATTGCATGGCAGCTTGCCAGTTGTAAAAATAGCCGCCGGTGGCAGTGGTGGGGTCATCGGCACAAGTACCGTAGGTGTCGGGACCAAATATGTTGGTGGGAGTGGCATTAGTACTTTCATTATAAGTGGTTTGATTAAGACAATTGTCGGTGCCGCCGCTAGTAGTGGACCCGCCATAGGCCAAACTATTAACCATCCAGCAACTGCCATCGGCGAAACGGCGGACGGTATAAGTTTTGTTATCACGATTGTCGCGGAGTTGTACGGATGATGCTGGGGCACAGCTATCGGTGGTGCATGGAGTGAGGTTTTCGCAATCGGTGCTGGTAAATTCTTGAAAAGTTTTTAAGACTGGTGGTGGAGTCGGGGTGGGTGTCGGAGTTGGCGTTGGCTCTGGTGTAGGAGTTGGTGTTGGTGTAGGAGTTGGTGTTGGTGTAGGAG
>CAYJFT010000007.1:0-7568 GCA_964369765.1 uncultured Pseudomonadales bacterium
CAAGACTTTGCCTTGATCGTCCACACCAATGACCAAGAGGCCGCCGTCGGTATTATTAAAAGCAGCCAGACTCTTGAGAATGACCTGCTCCAGAGCTTTGTTAAGCTTTTTTTCTTGATAATCATAGCGCAAGGAAGACTTAAATTCCAAAGTATTGCTCTCGCCGGTTTGGATAAGGTCTTTGATACGGGTATTAAAGAAAAAGCGGCGCGAATAAGAGTAATAATAGAAAATAAAAGCCAAGAGGTTAAGAGCCAAAAAGATTAAGACAAAAATAAAAACTACGCTCATCGAGATGCCAAAACGGGCAAAGGGTTCTTGACCAGCAATAATATAGGCTAGCTGAGTAAACTCGGTTTGAGTGTTAACAGGAGAAAACTTGATCCAAAATTGCTCACCTTCAAAATCAAAAGGAAAGACGCCCTGAGAGTTTTGAGCATAAAGTTGATTGATTTGACCACTTAGAGCCTGAGAAAAACGCTCTAGGGTATTAAAGCGATTAAAACTGGGTAAGCCCTGCGCAGTAGCCAAGGGAGTAGTAGGGGCAGGCTCTAAATTGGCGGCCTGACTAGCATCATTGAGAACAAAGGGGCGCAGTTCCGCAGAGGTGGGAGAGAAAAAAATGGCTAAACCGGATTGATCGGGACCAAAAGTGCTGGCTAATTGCTGGGCATAAATAAAAGGCAAGGAAATTTTGCTATAAGAGAGAGATTGATCGGGGTTTTGATAAAGATAAAAAAGCTCGATTAAAGAATCTGGGGCAAAACGGTCTGGGGCCCAATAAATACCAGGGGTTTGATAGTTTTGATTGCCAAACCAAGTAATAAATTCATTATCGGGGGTATTTTGCAGGGCCCAGGTTTGATCAGCTTGCAAAGAAGCCTGATAATGCAAATTGTGCGTAAGATTGCCATAGGCAAAGTTATTGAAGATGTCTTGACTGGATAGCAGGGCTTGAACATCGGCAAAATAGACTTGGGCAGATGGAGCAGTGCTAAATTCTGGGAGAAAAGTGGGATTGTATTGACTTTGATAATCTAGCCAATAATAAGCGGAGTCATAAGTAGTATAAAATTGGGTGAGGAAAATGTTTTCGCTGTTTTCTAGGGTGTCTCTATTAACCAGAATATTAAATTGCTGGTTTTGCAAGAGAAAAAAGAAGACAATGACCAAAAGAGAAAATAAAAAAAGCCAGCGAACCCGGGCAAAAAGACTTTTATTGCCTTGGTCACGGACTTGAAAAGCACCAATGATACCTTGCCAGGGTGCCTGATTCAAACTCAGCTTTTTCTTACTCATATTGATATTGTAAGCGATAAAAAGATAAATTAGAGAGAGAAAATGTGAACTTGCTGAAGAGAAAATGAAGATGCGAGGAGGGATAAAGATTGTAAAAGATTGAAAAAGAGGGTATAATAGTTATTAATTATGGAAAATAATAGAGAAGCAGAAAAAGTTTTGGGGGGGTCGCGATTAAATCCGACTAGACCAGAGCAGGTGGGGCCAGTGAAAAAAGAACCAGCCAGTAAAAAAACCTTGTGGTTACAAATAGCAATTTTTGGCGGGGGGACAATAGTTTTGTCTTTGCTTTTTTTGATGGTGGCTTTCCCAGCTATGGTGGGTTTTACTGGGCGGCAAAAAAGTGCCGAATATAACCCAGAGGAACGGCAATTTTTACCACAAATGCCGGTTTTTAATGCTCCGCTTAGTAGCACTAATGAAGCAGAGTTAAAAATAGCCGGTTTTGCTCCGGCGGATAGCCAAGTACAATTTATTATTGACGGCAAAAGCAGCGGCGGGGATTTAATTCAGATTGGGGCTAATGGCGAATTTAGTGTCACTTTGGACTTGCTTGAAGGGGAAAATTCAGTGGCTGCTTATACGATTACCCCAGACGGACTAGAATCAGAAACTACTCAAACTTATAAAATTAATTATGATAATCAGACGCCAGAGATAGAGATAGCTGAACCAGCCCTAGAAACAGAGATTATTGGCAAAGATAAAAAAGAGCTGACAATCAAAGGAACCAGTGAGCCAGGAGCGACAATTATGGCAGGGGGACGGCGGACCACGGTTAATGATGAGGGTAATTTTGAGCTAAAATATTTACTTAATGAGGGTGATAATGTGATTAGTGTCACTGGGAACGATGAAGCCGGTAATCAGGCAGAAGCAATAGAGTTAAAAATTAAGTTTACGCCTTAGGTGGAAACGGGTAAAAAATTCTTTTATAAAGGAAAAAATGAAAATAAGTAAAGACAAAGTAATTAGTGGAGTTTTGGATTTTGTAGAGACAATTGTGGTTTCTTTGGCGATTTTTTTTGCTGTTTATATTTTTGTGGCCCAGCCACATCAGGTCAATGGTCACTCGATGGACCCCAATTTGCAAACTGGGGAGTATTTGCTCACAGAGAAAATCTCTTATCGTTTTGGTGAGCCCAAACGAGGAGAGATAATTGTTTTTGAAGCGCCAGAGGTAGCCTGTATTGGCTCTGGCTGCGACTATATCAAGCGGGTGATTGCTTTGCCCGGAGAGACAGTGCAATTAGCCGAAGGAGGAATATATATTAATGGGGTAAAATTAGATGAGAGCGAGTATTTGGCGGGGAGTGTAGTGACAAATCCGGGGGCCTATACTGCCGATGAGCGAGAAATCACTTTGGGTGAAGATCAATATTTTGTGATTGGAGACAATCGGGGTAATTCTTCTGATTCACGGGCTTGGGGACCAATTCACGCCGATGATATTATTGGCCGGGCTTTTGTTTCTTACTGGCCAGTAGAAACAATGGGCTTGATTGAGCACGCAGAGTTTTAGGCGGCTTTTTGAAGCCTGGGGGTTTTAAGATTTTTTCTCACCAAAAGCCTTGGTGATTTTATCTAAATCTTGGCGACGGCGCTCTGGGTCGCCTTTGAGAGTGATTAAAATTCTGGTACCACTATTACTATCTACCAGGGAAAATTTGGCTTTGGTCTGCAACTGAGACTGCCAGGAAGATTGCCAATTGGCCACATATTTATCAACGTCCAAAACAGCGGGAGCAATCTGTCTAGATTTAGGCTTTTGCACTTCTTCTTGGCGGCGGTAAAAACGAGCTAGGGCCTCGGCGCGGCGAACAGTGGCGTTTTCGGCCAGGATGATTTTGTAACAAGCAAGCATATTTTTTTCATTGCCGGCGGTGAGAATGGCGCGAGCATGACCCTCGGTAATTTTGTCGGCATTTAAACCATCTTTGATGGGGTCTGGGAGCGCCAGTAGGGAAATAGCACATTGAATATAAGAGCGAGATTTACCGATTTGCTCGCCAATTTCTAATTGAGTATAGCCAAATTCATTAATCAGGCGATTAAAAGCCTGGGCTTTTTCTAGGGGGGAAAGATTAACCCGCTGGACATTTTCCACAATGGCCATTTCTAACATCCCCCGAGGATTGGTTTTGACCAGATGAACAGGGACTTTGTCTAGGCCGTTTTTCTTGGCGGCGCGCCAGCGCCGCTCGCCAGCAATAATATGCAGACCAGCGGGGGTATTAACCACTACCAAAGGCTCCAGGATACCGTGTTTTTTGACAGAGTCAACAAGCTCTAAAAAGTCGGCGTCTTCAATGACTTTCTCTCGGGGCTGAAAAGGATTGGGCTGTAATTTATCAATTTCCAAAAAAGTAACTTGAGAATTACCGTGTTTGATTGTGTCTGTGTTCATATTATCTTTCCTTTAACTTAGTTTGATTATACAATATTATTGTATAATAGAGGAGATGATTTTACCGGATTTGAAACTAACAACTAGCAGTTTATATATAATTTGGAAACTGCAAGAGGCGGGATATGAAGCATTCCTAGTGGGTGGGAGCGTGCGAGATTTACTGATGGATGGGATGGGGCTGAGCGAAGAAAAACGGGGAATGGATAAATTTGATTTTGATTATACTACTAGCGCCAAACCAGAAGAGATAATGGCGGTTTTCCCAGAGAGTTTTTATGAAAATGATTTTGGGACAGTGAGTGTGGCCCCAGAGAAGCTTTTGGCGCAGATGCGGGGGGAGGGATTTTTGGTGGATGATTGGGAGAGTGAGAAGATGGAGGAGGACGAGGGTGGAGAAGAAAAGGGTCGCAATGATGGCAGTGATCGGGGTGACCGGATAAATGTGGCGGAATTGGGCAAAGTTCATGAATCTTTGAGTTTGCCGGCCTGGCAGGGAGAGGAGAAAAAAGCACCAAATTTTGAGATTACTACTTATCGGACGGGGGAGCAATATGGGATAGAGTCACGGGCGCCGGCGCAGATGAGTTGGGGAGAGACTATCAATGACGATTTATCGCGGCGGGATTTTACCATTAATGCTTTGGCGCTGTTGCTTGAGGCAGAGACTTTGGCGGGGGTTTTTGAGAAAAAGAATTTGCGCCAGCAAACAACAGTGATGGGGAGTGAATATCGGTTGCGAGATAATTATGAGGGGGTGGCGGATTTGCGGGCGGGATTAATTAGGGCAATTGGTCAGGCGGAGCGACGCTTTGAAGAAGACCCGTTGCGATTGCTGCGGGGCTTGCGTTTTAGTGTGCAATTGAATTTTGGTATAGAAGAGGAAACTTATCAGGCCATAAAGGCTAGAGCGGAATTAATAAAAAGAATAAGCTGGGAGCGGATACGGGATGAGTTTTTGAAAATGTTGGGAAGTGATTTCCCGCGAGAGGCAATAATGTTATTGGATGAAACGGGACTGCTGGAGATAATTTTGCCAGAGTTGACGGCGATGAAAGGGGTGGTGCAGTCTGGACATCATTTAACCGATGTGTGGGTGCATTCTTTGGATGCCTTGGCGGCTTGTCCCAATCGGGACCCGATAGTGAGATTGGCGACATTGCTACATGATGTAGGTAAGCCAGAGACGCAAAAAATGACGGGGGGGCAATTTACTTTTTATAATCATCAGGTGGTGGGGGCGCATATGGCCAAAAGAATTGCGATGCGGCTAAAGCTGAGCAAGCGGGAAATAGAGCGGATTTTTGTGCTGGTGCGCCAACATATGTTTCATTATCTACCACAAAATACCGATGCTTTTATTCGCCGATTCATGCGCCAAGTGGGCCTAGAGAATCTAAATGATATTTTGGATTTGCGCGAAGCAGATAGATTGGGTAGTAATGCCCGGCGGACGAGTTGGCGGCTAGAAGAAATGAAAGCGCGGATGATAGAGCAATTAAATCAGCCAATGGCGGTGCGTGATTTGGCAATTGATGGCAATGACTTAATGAAAGAGTTTGACCTAAAACCGGGGCCGATTTTGGGACGGGTGCTGGGAGAGCTTTTGGAGCGGGTTTTGGAAGAGAGTGAATTGAATGAGCGGGGGAAATTACTGGAATTGGCGGGGGAGATGGTGGCGGGGGAGAAATAAGGGGGGTGGGGGGCAACTACCGAGGAATCCTCGGTAGTTCAAATTACTCTGGCAAATTCTTAATATCCCAAACCTGCAGAGAGGGGGCATCGGGGAGGGGGCGGCGGACTTCTAAAAGTAAATTCTCTGCGGGCAGGTCTTTTTCTAGGCGATGAGAATTAACGACTAGGATGGCTTGGGGGAAGCTGTCGACCTGGTCTTGATATTGATCCCAATTATGGACTGGCTGACCGATACCGTCAATTTGCAAAGTGCCGCCCAAATCTTGACCAAAATAATGAAGAAGAAGAGCGTCGGGGAGGGTGCCAAAAGTGCCTTCGGTGAGGACTAAAAGGGGTTGGTTTTGACGGAGTTCTTCAATCAGGTCAATGGTTTGATTGACGCCGTGGCCAGAAGACCAATCGCCAAAGTATTGATAAAGATCGCCGCGAAATAAATTCATGCTAATGGGCGATAAAAGATTGGCCCAGGTGAAAAAAAGGCCCAAGGCAAAGAAAAAAGCCAGGAAAATGAAACGCAAAAGGCGGCCAAAATGGGCGGTGAAAAGTGAGAGGCTGAGGGCAAAGCTAAGAATGAAAAAAGGTAGAGAGGGGAGAAGATAGCGAGCGTGAATGACATCGCCCAAAAGGAGTATAGGGAGAATAAAGGCCAGGCCGGAGATGATAAGGAAGGCGGGGGTTTTGCTTTTGGGCCAAAAGAAAATAGAGAAAATCAGGGAGAAATAAAAGAGAATGCTGGTGAGATAAGAACTGAGCATGGGAGTAATAATTTGCAGATTGCGCCAGATGATTTCTAGGGGGCGGGAGAAAAACTCGGATAAAGGGAAAAGAAAATCGCTGCCGCGGGCAAAAAGCTGGGGAAAGGCGGGCGAGACAAGGAGAAAGGCCAAAATGATTAGGCCTAGGCCGGCGATCAGGGCCAGGGAGAGGGCAAGGCGAGTGAGGGCCAGAAGGGATTTTTTTTGCCAGCGAAAGTTGGCGGGCCAAAAGTAAAAAAGCATGGTGGCCAGGACAGGCAAAAACATAATGGCGGAAAATTTGGTCAGCAGGGCCAGGCCAAAACTGAGGCCGGCGAAAATTGCTGGAGCGGAAAAATACGAGCGGAGGGAGAATTTGGTGAGCGGGGCAATTTTCGCCAAGGCTAGGTAAGTAAAATAGAAGCTGAGGGTGAGAAAAAAAGTTAATTGAGTGTCTAAAAGGGCAAAACGAGAGAGAAAAATCAGGCCGGGGGTAAAAAGGGTGAGCAGGCCAACGAGGAGCTGATAAGATTTTTTGGGGGTAAAAAGAGCGGCGACTTTGATCATTAATAATAATTGACCCAGGCCAAAAAAGACGCTAAGGAGCCGGCCAGCAATCAGGGGGTCACTGAAAAGTTCTAGAAGCGGGACCATCAGCCAGATTTGTAGGGGAGTTTTGCCGTCATTAAGAGGGAAAAAGAAATAGCGGCCGGGGTCTTCGATAATAAGCTGGGCCCAGCGTAAATAAATGGCTTCGTCGGCAAAGATGGGAATAATAGTGAGGTTAATCAGGCGGAGAATGAGATAGGCGAGAGCCAAGGCAATAATGCCCCAGGCAAAAGGAGTGATTTTAATTTTTGGGGCGGACATAAGCAAGGACTTTCTGGGTATAAACGATAAAAAGATAAATTAGTAAAGGGGCAAAAGTAATGGTTTGCTGCAGAGGAAGGGTGTGAGTGGCATAGCCATTTTCCCACAGATAAGGCAAATAGCGCAACAGCGAGGAGCAAGAGAGAATCAGGATGCTATGGCGAATGACTTTGTTTTGGAGGAAAGGGAGGAAAATCAGGGGCCAGAGCAAGTACCAGGGATGAAAAAGCTGGGAACGGCTGGTGAGCAAGGGTAAAAACATCAGAAAGGCGGCAAAATCAAAAAAGTATTTTTGGACCAAGGTGATCAGCCAAGCTAGGGGGCGCCAGGTAATTTTTTGCCAAAGGGGTAAAAGGGCTAGGAAAAGCCAGAGTGGGACCAGAGCCAGAGTGGCGAATTTGAGGGAGAGGGAAAAAAGGAGGAAAACCAAGGAGAGAAAGAGGGTAAGGGGCTTGGCGAAGATGGCGGGGGAGTTTTTGGTGGCAGGGAGAGATTTTTTGGGTGGGTGGGGGGGATAAATTAAATAGAGCGAGAAAAGGGCGGGCAACATCATGGCCAAATCA
>CAYJFT010000007.1:7578-9605 GCA_964369765.1 uncultured Pseudomonadales bacterium
CCCTCCCCCCCCTCCATACCCCCCTCCAAACCATATATCATCCTCCACCCGCCCTCCCCCCCCACCCCCGCCCCACCCCCCCCCCCCGCCCCCCCCCCCAAGGGTTTGACGCTGAGGAAAGGCTTTTTGGGAAAACTTGAGGGCTAGGAAAAAAGTGGTGACCAGGAGCAAGAGATTGAAAAAACGGAAGCCTAGCCAAGCGGGGAGAAGTTTGCCGGCGGAGAGGGCAACTGGGGCCAGCGAGAGAGCAGTCCAGCTATAACCATAGGGGGCGGTGGTATGGGTATTGTGCATATAGCGAGTCCAGGGGTCATCGGGGAAATCTAAGGCAACTTTTTGATGAGGATTAGCGCCATAAGTAATGACCATTTTGGCATTGAAAAGATAATTAAAAACATCAAAAGAAAGAGCATTAAAAGAAAAAAGCAGGGGGGAAAGAGTGAGAAGAAGGCCAAGGAGGAAAATTTTGGGGCGAGTGAAAAGGGGGTGGGTGGGTTGGGTTTTGCCCTGACGCAGGAGAAGGAAGAAAATAGTAAAGATGGAGATGATAAGTAGCAGATAAAGACCGCTAATCAGGGGGCGATTAGAAAAAAAAGTTTCCCACATCCACAGTTGCCAATTCCAGTATGGTTCCCAGTTGCTCAGGATGAGGTTGGGGGCGGTGAGCATCCAAGTCCACCAAGCCAAGACGACCAAAAGGAGGAAAAAAAGTAAGAGTAAATAATATTGACGCAAAAACTTAATCATGGCGATACTGACCGCGCCAGCTGGCTAGGCGAATCCTAATAATATCCCGGAGCATACGAAAAGAATCTTTGATGGGAGCGACACGCTCTGAATGAGCATGTTTCCAGACTACGGGGATTTCGGCCACACTAAGGTTTTGCAGGCGCGCCAGATAGAGCAGCTCTACATCAAAAGCACCGGTAAAGGCATCTTTGGCGCGAGAATTTGGTCCGTAAATCTGTAATTTTTTGAAAACTTTTTTGGTGGCAGGGGCAGAAAAAAGTTTGAAGCCACATTGACTATCGTGAATGCCAGGAAGAATAATTAATTGAGTGAGGAAATTAAAACCCAGGCCCATGACATGGCGATACCAGGGCTCTTTTTCTCTTTTGGCTCCAGCTAAAGCTCGGGAACCAATGACAATTTGATGATGAATGGTAGAGGGGAGAAGCTTTTCGATTTCGCTTAAAGGAGTGGATTGATCAAAATCGGTAAAAAGGCGCCATTGGCCAGTGGCGGCGAGCATGCCAGCGGTAACAGTGGGGCCTTTGCCAGCATGAGGATTGACCAAAAGAGAAAAATGGGGATGAGTGCGAACAAATTTTTCCAGGGCCTGAACAGTACCATCAGTGCTGCCGTCGTCGGAGAGAATAACTTGATATTGATAATCCTGAGCATCTAAATATTTGGCCACTTTGTCCAAAACACCGCGGCTCAGATTTTCTTTTTCATTGTAGGAGGGAATAATGACGGACAAAAATGGTTGACTCATAATGCTTCCTAAGGTGTTTTTTCTAATTGATGAATTATAACATTATTAAAGGTGGTAGCAGAGGCAGTAGCTTGATCGCGAAAAATTACCACATCAAAGCTAGAGAGATCATAAATATTAGCTTCTTTGGTTTCATCAACAATAAACATAGTTTGAGCCTGCTCAATTTCCTCTAGAGAAACAAGATTATCTGTTTTGGTCTCTAAAAAGTAACGATAATGCTCGCCAATAGAATCGCGATTATTATTGACAAAAGAAAAAGCAAATTGGCGATTGGGGTCAATTTGAGTGAGAATTTGATCAGTAATTTGATCAATATGGCTAAGCATATTACTAGGCTGGAAGAGAGTGGAACTGTAATTGAAAACAAGATAAGCGGCGGCAAAAAGAGCGCTGATAAGATAGCCATAGAGACGGCGAGGGAGCATGGACAAAAGGGCGCCATAAAGAAGAAAAAGGGCGGGAAGAACAAAAAGTAAATAATGATCAAAGAAGGCATGGCGATAAAGACCGCTAATCAAAATGGTGA
>CAYJFT010000007.1:9615-16941 GCA_964369765.1 uncultured Pseudomonadales bacterium
TTTGATAGCCTAGGGCGTGAGGGGGGTGGCGTTTTTTGTAGGTCAGATAGAGAAAGGCAAGTAAGGCTAAAAGGCAGAAAACAAAAAACGCCACGCTCACCGGGAACTCTGGGACAAAAAGCTGACCCATGACTTGAGTGAGGCGAGACTGAAGACCTTGGAAAGTGACTGCCAGATTATTGGCTAAACCGGTGACAGCTTCGGTTTGAAAACTTTCTTCGGCGGTAAAAATGCTCAGGCCAGCATTGAGATTGCGCCAGTCATAGCGATAATCAAAAAGCAAAAGTGGCACACAAGTGAGGATAAAGGCGCCAAGAGCTGCAAAACTAAAGGGCCAAAAATGAACTTTTTTGAACCAGCTTTTCTGGCGGCGATTTTGCCAAATTTGATAAAGCCAAAAAAGACCAGCCACGGCGATAAGAATGAGATTGACATAATGCAGCTGAAGAGTGAGACCTAGGATAAGGCCCAGCCAGACCCAGGAGCGAATTTTTCCAGAGAGAGCAGAGTGGAGAAAATAAAGACTGAGGAGGCCAAAAAGAGCGGAAAGATTGGGATTCCAGCTAAAGCGCGAGTAAATAATGGCTACTCCAGAAAAGGCCAAGAAAAAACTTCCCCACAAAGCGGCTCGGGGACCAACTAAGCGCCGGCCAAGAAAGTACATCAGGGCAATGGCCAGGGTATTGACCAAAGCTACACCAATCGCGGGGCCAACGGGACTGGGATAACTAAGGAGGAGCCAGGGCAACATAAAATAATAATAAAAGGGGCCCAAATACATATTGCCGATACTGGTAACTGGACCAATAAAGGCGGGGTCAAATTCGGTAAACATCCGGGCAACAATAATGGCGTCGCGGCCTTGGTCGCCTTGGAACATTAGGGTGTTAGAAATTTTATAAAGGCGCAAAAAACCGCCAGCCAGAACTAAGACTATTATAATAGTATAAAGAAGTGGAGCCTGGCGAAAGCTTTTTTGAAGCTTGACCAAAAGACTGTGGAGTTTGCTGAGAAATTTGCGCATAGCTTATTATAAAGATTATTATTCTAATTTTGTTTTTCCCTAAGAGCTTTTGAGGAGGGTTTCTGGGATTTTTCTGGAGTTTTTTTCCAAATAAAAGTATTATAAAAAAAGTAATTAAAAACCATAGCGATCAGAATACCAATGATTTGATAAATGGTTTCGCTGGTGAGGGAAAAGCCAAAAAGAGTGGCTAATTGCTGACTACCAAAAAGCTCTACCAAGGCCCACATTAAAAGTAATTGCACAGTAACTGAACCAGCCGAGGCGAGATTGAATTGCAAGAATTTGGGCAGAAGATGCTCTTTTTTGAGGGCGCGGTCAGCAAAAGTCCAGGCGCCATTGATAATAAAGTTACTAATAATGGCTAATTCTATAGAGGCAAAATTGGCTACCTGAGTTTGCCAAAAAAATTCTGGATTAACCAAAAGAGAGTTGAAAATGGCAAAACTAATCAATTGAACCAGGGAGCCGATGGCGCCTGTAACAGCAAATTTAAAAATGCGATGATTAATAATTTCATCATAGCGGGCCTTGAAAATATAAATCAAGGTGTTTTTGATATATTCGCTGCCCAATTTGGACTCGCCAATGGTGCGGTCGACAAAATTAATCGGGACCTCGGTAATCTGGAATTTATTACGGACAGCTTTGTGAAGGAAACCAATTTGCCAAGTATAGCCGCTAAATCGGCTGCCTTGGAGCTCGGGGATAACAGCCTGATAAACAGCTTGGCTAATAGCCCGATAACCACTAGTCCAATCACGGATGCGAAAATCGGTGAGAACAGTCATAATAACTAAATTACCAAAAACACTATAGAACTTACGAATCAAAGGCCAATCACTGGGAATACTGCCACCAGAGCGATAACGACCGCCAATGACAAAATCATAGCCTTGGTCCAATTTGGCAAAAAATTCGGGGAGCTTGGCGGGGTCATGAGAGCCATCGGCGTCAAACTCAAAAATATAATCAGCGCCCAGATGATTAAAAGCTTGATCCATGCCTTTCATATAAGCGCCACCCAAACCTGCTTTTTCGGGATTGATCAAAAGATGTAGATGAGGGAATTTTTTTTGCATTTTTTTGACTACTTCATAGGTTTTGTCTGGAGAAGTGTCATCAACGACTAAGATCTCTATCTGATAATTTTTAACATCTTTGGTGGCAGCAAAAATCTGGGGAACAATAGCGGCAATGTTCTCTTTTTCATTGTAGGTGGGGATGATAATAATTGCTTTTTTCATGGGTTATTTCCAAAAACTAGAACTTAAAAATCACAAACTTTGGCCTGGCCCTGCAAAATAGCTAATTCGGCATCTACCATAGTGGCCACCAACTGATCAAAGGTCAGAGTGGGCTGCCAAGCTAAATCTTTTTTGGCCTTGCCGGGGTCGCCAATCAAGAGGTCGACCTCGGCGGGGCGATCAAAAGCAGGATTATGAGCAAAATATTTTTCCCAATCAGTCAGGCCCACGTGGGCCAGAGCTTTTTGGAGAAATTCACCGACACTATGAGTTTCGCCGGTGGCAATAACATAATCATCGGGCTTATCTTGTTGAAGCATCAACCACATGGCCTCTACATAATCTTTGGCATAACCCCAATCACGCTTGGCGTCTAAATTACCTAGTTCTACTTTCTGGCGCTGGCCGAGTTTAACCTGAGCAACCTGATGGGCAATTTTGCGGGTGACAAATTCTAAACCGCGCCGGGGTGATTCGTGATTAAAAAGAATGCCAGAGCAAGCAAACATATTATAGGATTCACGATAATTCACAGTGATAAAGTGACCATAAACTTTGGCGACCCCATAGGGGGAGCGAGGGTAAAAAGGAG
The DNA here is from genome assembly GCA_964369765.1 of uncultured Pseudomonadales bacterium. GTDB lineage: Bacteria > Patescibacteriota > Microgenomatia > UBA1400 > PJMF01 > JAUNST01. Next base: position 12,479 of record CAYJFT010000007.1, read on the forward strand.
TGGTTTCACGCTGGGGAACTTCCAAAACTTTGCCAAACATCTCGCTAGAAGAAGCCTGATAAAAGCGAGCCTGAGGGGCGCTAATCCGGACAGCATCGAGCATGCGAGTGACACCAAGGGCGGTATAATTACCAGTAAGTAGAGGTTGATCCCAACTGGTTTTGACAAAAGACTGGGCAGCTAAATTATAAACTTCATCTGGTTTGGTTTCGGCAACTACTTGAATAAGCGAAGTAGCATCGCCTAAATCGCCGGTGACCAAAGAAAAATTGGGATTGTCTAGTAAATGCTCAATCCGCTCCATAATGGGAGTAGAAACCCGGCGGACCATGCCATAAACTCGATAGTTTTTGGACAATAAGAGATCGGCTAAATAAGAACCGTCTTGGCCGGTAACACCAGTAATTAAGGCTGTTTTTGACATATTTTTACTTTCTAATTGTAACGCCTATGGTCAGGCGTAAATTCTTAGTTATTTTCTAAATATTTTTTTAATTATATCATCTGATTGCGGTAATATTGAAGAACTTTGGTCAAAGCTTGGTCCAATGGAATTTGCGGCTGCCAGCCCAGAGTGCGGATTTTGCTAATATTGGCGCAAATATGGGGGTTGTCGCTGGGGCGCAGGCGGGTGGGGTCGGTTTCTACTTGGATAGGAGTGGTGGCGAGGGCCAGAAGTTGATCCAGGATTGCCTGAATCGGGGTAGCTTGGCCCGAGCCTAGATTGTAAATCGCGCCACTGGCGCCCTGAGCCATCAGGAGGATGTAGGCTTGGACGATGTCTTGAACGGCGGTGAAATCGCGGGCAGCGCTTAAATTACCCACCTTAATCACCGGGGGAGCCTGACCGGCTTCGATAGCAGCAATTTGCTGAGCAAAATCGGCGATAACAAAACCAGGGGCTTGACCAGGGCCAAAGTGATTAAAGGGCCGGGCGCGGATAATGTCTAGATTGTAACTGTGGTAATAAGTGCCAGCCAAAAGGTCTTGGGCGGCTTTGCTGGCGGAGTAAGGATTACTGGGGTCTAGAAGGACGGTTTCGTCTAGGCTGGCAAGGTCGGGGCGCCGAGCATAAATGTCGGCGCTGCTAACAAGGAGTAAGCGAGTATTAGGAGCATAAAGACGGACGGCTTCTAGTAAATTAAGAGTGAGGGCAAAGTTATTATCAATAACCTGGCGTGGTTCTGCCAAACTGGCGGGGACACTAGCAATAGAGGCCAGATGGTAAATTTGGCTGGGCTGAAGGTCTTGAATGAGGGCTGAGACAGCGTCTGCCTGAGTGAGATCGAGAGGGTGAATTTGGGGAGTAGAGGGAGAAGCAGAGAGGGTCTTGGGAGAATGTAGAGAGGTTATATGAATTTCTTTTTCTTCAGTCTGTGCTTGGAGAGCCTGAACCAAATGACTGCCAACAAAACCAGTGCCGCCGGTGATGAGGATTTTTTCGCTTGAGGACATAAATAATAATTCAAGTCTAAAACTAATTAAACTTTTTACCAATACTTAAATAAATATAGCCGGCGTTTTGAAGTTTTTCTAAATCAAATTGATTGCGGGCGTCAAAGAAATGCTGTTGTTTATCGGCTTTGGTAGTGGCAAAATCAAAACCAACAATTTGTGGCCACTCCACCAGGGAAATAATCAGGTCAGCATCAGCAACGGCGTCGGGAAGAGTGGTTGCCTGAGTATAGTTTTTGTGCTTGGCAATCAGGGGATTGGCAATTTCTGTGACCATGGGGTCATAAGTGATAATTTGGGCGCCTTGATCTAATAAACTGGGGATAAGGGCCAGGGCTGGAGAAACACGCTGATCATCGGTGTCGGGTTTAAAAGAAAGACCAAGGACAGCAATTTTTTTGCCAGTGAAACCACCAATAGATTGAGTGAGATTTTGCAAGATGACCTCTGGTCGATTGGTATTAAAGCTATCAATAACGGCAAAAAGATTGTCGCCAATGGCTTTTTGACTGCAAAAATGAGCCAGGGCCTTGACATCCTTGGGAAAACAAGAACCGCCGTAGCCCAAACCTGGATACCAGTAATGAGCGCCAATGCGTTTTTCATAACCCATGGCTTGAATGACCTCGGCAATATCAGCCTTGGTGTTTTCGCAAATTTGGGCCAAAACATTGGCATAAACAATCCGCAGGGCCAGATAATTATTACTAGCATATTTAGCTAATTGAGCGGATTCGGGGTTGATTTTGAGAATTGGGGCGCGCAGGGGCTGATGAAGTTCTTCTAAAACCTGGAAAGCGTGTTTGCTGGTGGCGCCAATCACCACCCGGTCTGGATAAAGGGTGTCGTCAATAGCGGTGCCTTCTTTGAGGAATTCGGGGAGAGCGGCATAATGGATTTTCTGGCTAGTGAGATTACTGACAATAGCGCTAACTTGCTCCAGAGTACCAGGGAGGACAGTGGATTTGATGGCCAAAACGGTGTCTGGGGCTAGATAAGGGGCAGCTTTGGCGGCGGAATCGGCGATATAGGTCAGGTCAATGCTGCCGTCACAGGCAGAGGGAGTGCCCACGGCGATGATAACTACGCTGGCGTCACTAATAGCTTCTTGATAAGAAGTGGTAAAGCTAAGATTGCCGCTTTTGAGGCCGGTCTGGAGCATATTTTCTAATTTGGGTTCATAAAAAGGAGCTTTGCCTTTATTGAGCTTGGCGATTTTTTTCTCATCAATGTCCAGACCAATGACCTGATGACCAAAAGAGGCATAAACTACCGCGGCGGTGACACCAACAAATCCGGTTCCAATTAGGGCAATTTTCATAAGCTCTTTCTAGTTTACTGTCTAAAGGCGCAGAGGTGGGCGCTGGGTGGGGCGCAGGGGTGGCGCGAGGAATCTAAAGTTTATTATAATAGAAAAAGTGTGATTTTGAGGGGGGAAAAGTGCGTCCGGCGGGACTTGAACCCACAACCTACGGCTCCGCAAGCCGGCGCTCTATCCAATTGAGCTACGGACGCAAGATGTTCTCTGTGTAAAAACCTGACCGAAGGCAGAAAATGAGGGGGTGGAAAACACCAACCCAGAGAACAACAACAATAAGAACAAGCTATATTATAGCATAAAAGCGGCTGAAAAGTGCTGGTCCTTAGTAAAAATATTAAAACAGGGCGTCCTGGACGCCGGTTTCAAATTCGTCTTGGGGGAGGAGTTTGATTAGGGAGTGAAAGCCATAGTTGGCGAGGAATTTGGCCATTTTTTCTTTGTCATATCCCTGGACAGCGCAAGACTGGGGGTCAAAATCCAAGGGGACATCGGTGATGATTTGGGCGAGTTCTTGGGAGATATAGGCGGAGGCGCGGCCGGCGAGCAATTTAGTGATCACGGCGGGGCGGGCTTCTAGGGTCTCTGCATCGACGGCCGCGTAGACGGCGTCCAAAGTCTGATATTGTTGGAGCAAAGTGGTGGCGGTTTTGGCGCCGATACCGGGGACGCCGGAGATATTATCGGAGGCGTCGCCAGCCAAAGCTTTATAGTCAACAATGGCTGCGGGGGGGAGAAGCATTTTCTGCTCTACCAGAGCGGGATTGTATTCAGTCATGGAATTGCCAGCGGTTTCGCGGCGATAGCCCAGGTTAGGAACAAGAACGTGGACTCGATCGGTAACGAGCTGAAAAGTGTCGCGGTCACCAGTGAGAATAAGGGGGTTAGCTAGATCGGTAGCAGTAATTTTTTGGGCTAGGGTACCAATTAAATCGTCGCCCTCAATGCCTTCTTGCTTAAAGACAGGAATGCCCAAGACATTAACCGCTTCTTCGATCAGAGGAATCTGGGGACGGAGCTCATCGGGCATAGGTTTGCGATTGGCTTTGTAGAAATCATATTTAAGCTTGCGAACAGTAGGAGCGGGATGATCAAAGGCAATCGCCCAGTAGGCGGGCTCTACTTGTTTCAGGACAGCTAGGAGGATACGGAGAAAGCCATAGAGGGCGCCAACAATCTCGCCCTGGGAGTCGGTAAGAGGGGGGAAGGCATGAAAAGCGCGATAAATCAGGGCATGACCATCAACAATTAAGAAAGGGGGGCGAGGAGTAAGAGCGGTGATTTGGGCGGAGGTCAACTGTTCATCTTGGCTAACTGAAGCTACTTGTTTTTGACTGGACATCGGGGCGAAATTTTCTAATTAACAAGCAAGAGGAGGAGTAGGATGCTCTTTTTTCTTACCAGCCAGTTTGCAGAATTCGGCGGATTCCAAAGTTTCTTTTTCCAAGAGCACTTTGGAAATATTGACTAGTTTGGGTTGATTTTTGATCAAGATTTTTTTGGTCTCGGTATAAGCAGTTTTGATGATTTTTTGGACCATAGTATCCACGGTGGCGGCAAGCTCTGGGGAAATACGTTTGGATTCGCCATAGAGAGGGTGAGAATAATCGCTGTCTTCGTACTGAGGAGCCAGGAAGATGGGGCCCAAGGGACTCATCCCCCACTCTTCTACCATTTTGCGGGCGATTTT
>CAYJFT010000007.1:16951-17617 GCA_964369765.1 uncultured Pseudomonadales bacterium
CCAGCGGTTTCTTCGCCAAAGATGAGTTCTTCGGCTACCCGTCCACCCAGGAGCACAGAGATTTCGGCCAGGAGTTGGTTTTTGGTGATTTGCATTTTGTCGCGATTAGGGGGAGTGATGGTGTAACCGAGGGCATTGCCGCGAGAGATAATGGAAATGCGCGAGACGGGGTCAGCATGGGGGAGAAGATGAGAGACTAAGGCGTGACCAACTTCATGAAAAGCGGTCATCTGGCGCTCGTATTCATCGGTGAGGCGTTTTTTACTGGGGCCCAGCTTGACTTTGATTGATGATTCGCCAATATCGCGCATAGTGATTTGATCGCGTTTCTCACGGACAATAGTAATAGCGGCTTCATTAAGGAGATTTTCGATGTCAGCACCAGAGAAACCGGTGGTGAGTTTGGCAACTTCTTCCCAATTGCCATCGGGGGCAAAAGGTTTGCCTTTTTTGTGAATATTAAGGATAAAACGGCGCTCTTCGATATCGGGAAGATTGACTTGGACACGCCGGTCAAAGCGACCGGGGCGGACCAGGGCGGGATCGAGCATGTCACCACGGTTGGTGGCGGCGATAACAATGACATTATCGTTTTGGCTAAAGCCGTCCATTTCTACCAGGATTTGATTAAGAGTCTGCTCGCGCTCATCGTGACCGCCGCCACCG
>CAYJFT010000007.1:17627-20914 GCA_964369765.1 uncultured Pseudomonadales bacterium
AATCGCGTCGATTTCGTCGATAAAGTTGATAGCGGGGGCGACCTTTTGGGCCGTGGCAAAAAGGGCGCGCACGCGCGAAGCGCCCACGCCAACCAACATTTCCATAAATTCGCTACCAGCGATGGAAAGGAATTGCACGCCGGCTTCGCCGGCGACGGCGCGCGCCAGCAAGGTCTTACCGGTCCCAGCGGGACCGACCAAGAGAACTCCCTTGGGGGTGCGCGCGCCCACCGCTTTATATTTTTTGGGGTTTTTGAGGAAATCAACGATTTCTTCTAATTCAGCTTTGGCCTCGGTCATGCCGCCCACATCGGCAAATTTGGAATGTTGCTTGCCTTTGACAAAAAGTTTGGCTTTGGATTTGCCCATGCCAAACATATCGCCGCCACCTTTGGTTTGCTGGATGATGTAAAAAAAGAAAATACCAATAGCGATAATGGGCAAGAAAGAGAGGACTAGTTCCCAGAAAATTTGCCCAAAAGAGATGTCTTCGATGGTCAGATCAAGGGTGCCCAGATCAACTTGAGCGGCCTCAACTAGATCTAAGGCAGTTTGGCCGCTTTCTTTGCGGACCACTTTAGTAACATCGGGTTCATTAAAATATGAGAGGCGCAGCTCGTCGCCGGCCACAGCAATAGTCTCTACCTTTTGCTCGCGTAAATCGCGGACAAATTCCGAGAGGCTAATTTCAGTGACACTACCACCAAAGAGAGAAACGACAAAAGGAATTAGAAGCAAGCCAAGCAAAAGAATGAGGAAAAAGTTTTTGCCGATTTTGCTTAAATCAAGCTTGATTTCCACCTGTTTTTGCTCTTTTTGCGGGGGTCGGGGCGAGTTGGGACCGGGTTTGGGGGTAGGGCGGGGAGAAGGAGTGGGTGGGGCTTTGGGGGTGGGGGAAGATTTTGCTTCTGGCGCAGGTTTGGCCTGAGTTTTTTCCTCTGGAAGAGGATTATCAGCTTGATTAATTTTTTCTTGATTATTGTTTTCTATCATGGGGCTATTATAACCGAAAAGTGGCAAAAAGCAGTCGCGGGATTAGGACAAAGGGGAATTGAGACAGGGCGGGGGCAACTACCGAGGATTCCTCGGTAGTTGGAATGAGAGGGAAATATTTGGTCAGTTACTCTAAAATCCTGAGTAAGTGAAAATGGGAAAATGCCTCAAATCTGAGCATTTTGATTACTATTTGTATCTTTTTGTATATTTTTTTGTAGTATAATTAGGTTTAGAGCTGTTTAGTATAAATATAAATTCAAATGATTAAAATATCTAGTCAGGAGAATTTACAGGCAAATGAAGGATAAACAGCAATGGATAGTTTACAAAAACTAAATTCTGATTTAATTAAAGCAAAGATTTTTACTGTACGAGATGTACAAGTAATGTTGGATAAAGACATTGCTCAAATTTACAATGTGGAAACAAAGATATTAAATCAGGCAGTAAAAAGAAATATTAAGCGATTTCTCCAACATTTTAGGTTTAAGTTAACAGAAACTGAATATAAAACGGCTTTAAGGTCACAAATTGTGACCTTAAACGATAGTTAGCAAGCAAACAGAGGTCAACATTCAAAATATGTCCCTTATGTTTTTACTGAACAAGGTATTTCAATGCTCTCTGCAGTTCTGAAAAGTGAAACAGCAATTTATCTTAGCATTCAAATCATAGATGCTTTTGTTGAAATGCGTCGTTTTATTATTCATAATGCAGAACTATTTTCTAAAATAGATACAATTGAGCAACGACAACTTAGTTTTGAAATTGAAACAAAAGAGCAGCTAGGCGCTATTTTCCAAGCCCTAGAAAAAAACACCCCACCTAAACAAGGAGTATTTTTTGATTGGCAAATTTTTGACGCATATTCATTTTGCTCAGATTTGATTCGCCTGGCAAAAAAATCTTTGATGCTTTTTGATAATTACATTGATGATTCTGTTCTAACACTTTTATCAAAAAGACAAAATGGAGTGAGAGCAATCATATATACCAAAAGCATTTCTAAGCAACTGGCCTTAGATTTAAAAAGACACAATGCTCAATATCAACCAATAGAAATACGCTGCTTTGACAAATTTCATGACCGTTTTTTAATTATTGATGACAAGCAACTCTATCACTTTGGTGCTTCACTTAAGGATTTAGGAAAAAAATGGTTTGCTTTTACAAAAATGGAAGTTAAAACATTGGAAAGTCTTAATAAGAGAATAAAAAAGATGGAGAAATAAAAATCGGCTCAGTTTCTATCCAAAAAAGAATTTTGGGATGAGCATCACTTGGGCAACTACCGAGGAATACTCGGTAGTTCAAATGGGTGATGAGCTTATTCTAGGGGGAGGAGACAGCGAATGGAGAAATTAACTTTTTTAATCAATTTTCACCTTAGGCATCTAATTGATACAGCGCGATACTTTCTAAAACTATTCTGAGTGTTTAGGTAGCCAGAATTTAAAAGAAAAATGTATCCATCTGCAGCCACATTTTGATTACTAGTCCACCAATATGTGGCCAAGCCTTGACTAACAAGTTGTCCTGAACTATTAGAACGCCCTGAAAGGATCCCATTAAATTGGCTAAGGCTCCGATAATTATTAATGTGCGAAGCGTTTGTTTGACTATTACCGCCGGTACCACCAAAGCTTTTATCTAGGCTAACAAAATTATTTCTAGTTGGTAGAACAAATCCACTCGGACATAGTCCAGTGACATCAGTTTGAGAACCGGTGTAATTTACATTGTATCTAGCGGTAGAGTGCTGCATCGCTGCTTGCCAATTGTAGAGATAACCACATTCATCATTATCTTTGCAAGGATTGTTAGCCACAGTAGATAGAGCTGGATTAACACAACTACCGTAAGTATTTGGTCCAAGATAATTAGAGTAAGAAGCAGAGCCATTAGGAGAAGCCATAGTGGAGCGATTGATACAATAATCATTTGGATCATAAGCCAAATTTTCTACCATCCATAAATTACCATCGGGGAGGCGGCGGAGAGTGTAATCTTTATTATCTCGCTCATCGGTGAGACAGAGGGAGGATTCGGGGAGGCAGGAATCTTCTGAGCAAGTAGGGATGGCATCAATAGTATCTTGAGTGAGGGAGTCAAAGGTGCCTGAGGAAGAGAGAGCGTAGGCGGTGACGGGGATTTTTTCTGATTCGCGGAGGGTAGTGGGATTGTAAGAGGTGATGTAAAGGGTGGTGTTTTGCGAGAGAGGGGGATTGTAAGTTAAGCCTTCGTGAAGGGGAGTGATGGAGGAGGGGGAATCAAAAAAACGGACAGTGGTG
>CAYJFT010000007.1:20924-23311 GCA_964369765.1 uncultured Pseudomonadales bacterium
CGCCACCCGGCCCGGGGGGGCGGATGCGCCCGCGCCCCGGGCCAGCCCCGAGGCCCCCCCACCCCCCCCCCCCCGACACCCCCCCCCCCCCCTAATGACATTGACTTGATAAGAGGATTCTAATGGGGAGAGATTGCAACCGGTGATAGTGGGAGTGAAAATGGTATTTTCGGTGAGAGTGGGAACTTGAATAGTACAGCCGGTGAGACGACCGTTAGAGTCTGGGAGAGTGGTGAAACTAAGGTCAACTGGGTCACCAGTGATGGCGGAGGTAGCGGTCCAGGTGCAGCTTGGGCCAATGCCGGTGGCGTTTTGAACACTAAGGATGAAGTTTTCATCTGTCCCCTGCCCTACTTGGGCAATATTAATATCTGATTCGGTGGGGATATAACAGGCTGGTTCTAGGGCCATAAAGTAACCATTGCCACCAGGGGGATTGAGTTTGATAAATTTGTGGCCATTGAGCAGAACTATGGAGCCAGCTTCCCAGTCGGCGACGGTGCGGAGTTTGATTTGAGCGAAAATTTGACTTGGGGCAAGAAGGAAAATTAGAGTGGAGATGAGAAAAAAAGCTTGATACATCAAGGTTTTTTTAGGATGAGCTAGTATTTTTGAGCTTGTTTTTGGCATTTTTTTACTTGTATATCTTAGCCTAAAATGGGGAGAATTGCAAGGGGGAAAAGTGTCAGAAAATTGATTAGGCAACTACCGAGGAATACTCGGTAGTTCAAATGGGTGATGAGCTTATTCTAGGGGGAGGAGACAGCGGATGGGAAAACCATTGCCCTTATTATTGCTATTTTGTGGACGGACTTCTTCGCTATTTATTCTCAAGCCCAAAGTGCCAGTGGTTTCATTATCTGGATTTTGAGTAGTACTAAAAATATAGAGGCGACCATTGCGAGTAAAGACATTATTGTAAGTAATATAACCGGCAGTAGAGCCATTGAAAAAATTGACGCTAAGCCAGCGGGTATTAACTGCCCCAGAGATAGTCCGATTGACGCCGGTGCCGCCAAAAGCTTTGTCTAGATTAATCAAGTTTGTACTATTGGGAACAATAAAGCCAGAAGGACAAAGGCCGACAACGTTATTAGAGGATCCAGTATAAACAGTGCCGTAAACGGCGTCAGAACTTTGCATAAAGGCCTGCCAGTTGTAGAGATAACCAGGGTAGCCCGGATTATTACGGCAATCACCATGGGTATTTGGACCAAAACGGTTGGTGGAGGCAGCAGTGGTATAACCGGTAAAAGAAGTGCGCTCGGCACAATTGTCACTGCCGCCGCTAGTGGTGTCACCGCCATAGGCCAGATTGTCGGCTAACCAGATATTATTGTCGGCGAAACGACGCACAGTGTAAACTTTATTATCGCGCTCGTCGACCAGTTCCAGGGAAGACTCGGGAAAGCATTCGCTGGTAGTGCAAGGGATGAGAAGCTGGGCTTTTTCTGCAGCGAAGTCTGCAAAGGTGGAGCATTGATTGGCGGAGACGGGGATAGCGAGACGCTCTGATGATTCTTGACCTAGGGTGGTATCATAAGAGGCTACATAGTAATATCGAGCAGTCTCTGAGGTGGGAACAGAAAAATCAAGACCTTGATGAAGTGGTGTGGCGGAGTCAGGAGAGTCATACCAGAGTAAAGTATCGGCGTCAACGGGAATAGAACTGAGATTAACTTGATTAGGTGAGCAAGTGAAAGAGAAGGCGGTGGGAAGCTTGGGTGGGTTCAAGAGACAGCGAATGGGGAAACCATTATTTTTACCATTACCATTTTGCGGACGAATGTGATCAGTATTCATATTTAAGCCAATGGCAACAGTGGTTGATGTTTGACCAGAAGTACTAATATAAGCGGAGTCATTGCGCACGAATGAATTTGTGCCGTTAATATAACCAGCAGGAGAAAGATTAAGGAGATTGGGATCAGTCCAGCGGGCATTAATGACGCCAGAAGTAGTGCGATTGACGCCGGTGCCTCCCAGGGAAATATCTAAACTGACTAAATTGGCGGAATTGGGGAAGGCAAAATTACTGGGACAAAGACCAGTAATGCCGGTGGTGGGACCAGTGTAAGTGGAATCATAAAAAGCCGTGGATTGTTGCATCATTGCTTGCCAGTTGTAGAGATAACCTGGGTAATCAGGGTTATTGCGGCAATCACCATAAGTGCCGGGACCAAAAAGATTGGTGGGCGTGGCGGAACCGTTACCAGAGTAAGTAGTTTTATCTAAACAGGCATCGGTTCCGCCAGTAGTAGTGTCGCCACCGTAAGCGAGATTGTCAGCCAGCCAAATATTGCCGTCGGAAAAACGGCGAATAGTATATTGCTTATTATCGCGCTCGTCGACCAGTTCCAGGGAAGACTCGGGAAAGCATTCGCTGG
>CAYJFT010000007.1:23411-24201 GCA_964369765.1 uncultured Pseudomonadales bacterium
AGGCTACATAGTAATATCGAGCAGTCTCTGAGGTGGGAACAGAAAAATCAAGACCCTGATGAAGAGGGGTGGCGGAGTCAGGAGAGTCATACCAGAGTAAAGTGTTGGCGCTAACGGGCACAGCGGTTAATTCAATCTGATTGGGAGAGCAAGTGAAGGAAAAAGAGGAAGGAGTATTCATCAGAGAGATTAAGCAGCGAATGGGGAAGCCATTTTCTTTGAAATTGCCATTAAGAGGTTTAATTTCAGTACTATCAATTCTAAGACCAAAAGCGACCTGATTTTCATATTCATTTTCATCATCCTGAGTTGAACTAGAAATATAAATGCGACTATTGCGATTAAAAGTATTAGCATAACCCACGTAGCCTACAGGCGAACCTTTGAAAAATTCTGCGCTTTGCCAAAATTGATTAAGCGAAGTGGTACTAGAGCGATTTTCCCCGGTGCCACCGGTAGCTAAATCCAAATTGACAAAATCAGTATTGGTGGGAACAGTAAAACTAGCGGGGCAAAGGCCGGTGACATTGATTTGTGGACCAGTATAATTGGCATTGTAGGTGGCAGTTGATTCTTGCATCATTGCTTGCCAGTTGTAAAGATAGCCCTGATAATCAGGGTTATTACGGCAGTCGCCATAAGTATCGGGGCCAAAAAGATTGGTGGGGGTAGTGGTAGTGCGGCCGTTGAAAGTGGTTTTAGTGGCGCAGGCGTCGGTGCCGCCTGCGCTGATGTCGCCGCCGTAGGCCAGGTTGTCAACCATCCAGCAGTTACCATCCGGGAGGCGGCG
>CAYJFT010000008.1:0-252 GCA_964369765.1 uncultured Pseudomonadales bacterium
CTGTCAATGGTCTGCCCTTAGCCTTCCCCACTAATGACCTTAATCTCTATCAAATTTCTCTACCCGCACACATGACTCAGGCCGATGTCGATGTCACTGTTTTAAGGTCTACCACTACCCTCAGCGGCGACATTGGCACTTTGGACTTAGTAGCTGGTGAAAACACTTTTACTTTTCGCTCTATCGCCGAGGATACAAGCGTTTATAAAGAACATACTTTAATTATCAATAAAGAATCAACTTCTTCATATT
>CAYJFT010000008.1:262-3345 GCA_964369765.1 uncultured Pseudomonadales bacterium
TTTGATTGTCAAGAATTAACAGCTTGTGCCCAGGATTCTTGCTCTCCGGACTCATCAATCGAACTTATAGATCAGCGCGACAATAAAACCTATACAGTGCGCCGCCTAGCAGACGGTAATTGCTGGATGGTAGATAATCTAGCCTATGGCGGCGCCACCGCTCAGGGAGAACCAGACAAATGCACCACCGCCGGCAAACCAGAATATGATTTAGATGTTGGTTCATTTTATACCAATGTTTTTGGCCCAGAAACTTATGGCCTCTGCCACGCTAGTGATGATAATACTAATTATGGCTATTTTTATAATTACCAAGCCGCCACTCAATACGCCACCAGCTATCCTGAATCACAAATTACTGGTCCCCAAGCAGGTGTCCAAGGTCTTTGTCCAGAAAATTTTGTTTTACCCACCAAAGATAATTTTATGGCTTTGGATTTGGCAATGGGTGGCACCGGCACTGGTTCTCAATACAATTTAACAACTTTGGCTCGCTATATTGATCCCGCAATTTTTAATTCACCTTACCCAGGTTTTGCCTATTCTACTGGTAACACCGCTATGGTTGGTGAGCGAGCCGCATATTGGGCCTCTACCGAATTGGATTATAATAATGGCACAGAAGCCTATATGCTCTATTTGAAAAAAGACACAGGTGTGGATGTCACCGAAGATCTCCATAAATCCACCGGCTATAATATTCGCTGCTTGGTAGGTGATCAAAATATTGGCTTTATTGATTCTAATATTGCCGATATTTTAATTGATGGGGTTAGTTTGATCGATTATAAATATACCCTAGAGCATCATAATTATATTGTTGACCATTCTCGTGATCAAGTTAATTTAAAGATTGTTACCGCCGATCCCAATGCTCTTGCTTCCGGTGATTTAGGCGACTTCCCTCTGGCAGTTGGGGCAAACAATTTCTCATTTACCGCCACAGCCAGAGATGAGCAAACCACCACTACCAGAGAAATTACTATTCACCGCAAGAGCGCCCCAGTTGCCCTCACTCCAATACCCATGGCTAGCATTAGCGCTCAATTTGTCGCAGATATGCCTGGCTGCAGCATCACCGGGCCCAATCGCCATGATTATAGTTGTCCAGATGGATCCACTATTTTGGGCCTAGATGAGCGCGATAATAAAACCTATACTTTGCGTAAATTACCCGATGGCAAACTTTGGATGGTCGATAATTTAGCCTATGGCGGTGATTTAGCCACCGGTGGCACTGATGCCTGTCTAGGCAAAAACACTTTAGCTCCTACTCCCGCTACTCCTACTAATATTTTTGGACCAGGCACTTATGGTGATTGTTTTGACCCCGCCGGCGATGTCATGGGTTATAATAGTACTCCTGAATGCAAAGCCGGCGGTTCCTTAGAAGGTCGCTGCGGTTATTTCTATAATTGGCAAGCCGCTATGCAAGACCCCACCGCCATCAAAGATGTCGCTTTTGCCGGTGACTCAACTAATACTCAGGGTATTTGTCCTGATGGCTGGCGAATTCCCACCGCCAATAAAGTGGCTGGCACTGATTTTCACGATTTAGATATCGCTTTTGGCGGCAATGGTGGCGTCTTTCAATATGATATCTATCCCATTTCACGCTGGAATAATCCCGATTTATTCAATGGTGTTTTGGCCGGTATTGTCAGCGACTATTATGATCCTCCCCAGATAAGTTATCAAGGCAATGCTGGTTATTGGTGGGGAGCCGACGCCGGCTGGGACTCGGCTGCCTATCGCTATTCACTGGAAAGAGATGATAGTACTGTTGGTAGCTCTATGGAGCGTGATGATGGCGTAGCTATTCGCTGTGTCAAAAAAATCTAAACTGATAAAATCCTAAAAAATGCTAAAATGCCCAAATATGGGCATTTAACGGACTTTTTGCCCATATTTGGGCATTTTAGCACTTTTTATGCGCAAATTCATTAGCCAAAAACTAGTCATTGCTAAGGCTCAAAATAATTTTTCCAGTCCTATAATTTCCCTATGTTAGGAAAAATTAATCATCTCAGTTTTATTTACAAATTATTTCGCTCCGGCCTAATAACTGTTTTTTTCCTTTGCATAGGCTTTTCGTTGGTTCAGCCTGCTTTGGCTATGGGTAGCGGCGACCGCCTATCCGACAACCTGGGCAAGGTCGTCGTTTTTGGCGGTCGCCGCTTCGTCTCTATTTGTACCGGCACTAGCAATAATTGTCCCGCTGGTTCAAATCAAACTTATTTATGGGCCGCTACCCCCATTACCCATTTGCCAATTTTAAGTACCAATAATAGCAGTTATACTCTCAGTGATCTTTACACAAATCAGCATAAGCTGGGTTATTGGCTCAATAATACTTGGCTACAAAGATTTGATTCCACCCAACAAGCTTGGCTAGAAAATATTTCCTATAATCATCAACTTAATCACAATTCCTATCCACTGACCACCAAAATTACCTTCCCCTCGGTAGAAGAATGGTTTGGTAGTAATTCCCTCTATGCCAATATCTATAATCAAGCCGTTTATGGTGGTTTTGTGGAAAATACCGATTATTATCATAGTAAATTTTGGCTGCGCAATGCTCAGGATACTAGTGGTCAAAATTATCGCATTATCAGTATTTATGGTCGCCAAGACAGCAACTATGCCGGCAATAGCGCCGGCGTCCTTCCCGCTCTCACTCTAGATCGTAATGTTTATGCTTGTGGCTCTGGCGACGGCAGCTATGATAAGCCCCTTTATCTAAGCAACACTCCTTGTGCTAGTTTTACTCAGCCAGCCGATCCTGAACCAGGCACTCTAGATGCTCTCCCCAAAGGCGCAGTCATCGCCATGAGCAGCGGGGCTAAATTTGTCAAGATGAGTGATCATTATGAACCCGAGCCAACTGAAAATTATTTCATGGCTCTAGATCATCAGGGCTTCATCACCTATTCTCCGCAAAACAACAGTCTTTGGCAGGGCTCCACTCCACAAGCCTATTTTAAAAATGACTTTTTAAACTCCGGACTTTTTACTGCTGCCGACAAAACACTCTTACAGCAAATTCCCGTCCAAACCGGAAATCAATGGCAGCTCAATTA
>CAYJFT010000008.1:3355-5820 GCA_964369765.1 uncultured Pseudomonadales bacterium
TACTACAATGCTCAGCAGAGTCCGGTCATTGATAATCTCTATGGCTCTTTTCCCAATCTCAATGCTTGGCTCACTAGTGGTCCATTTTATTGCCGAGCCCTTAGTGGTGCCACAACAGGCGTTTGTAAAAATACTCAAGGCGGCAATTCACAATTTTGGCTTCAGAGTGCTTATGCCTCCAGCCTTGATGATACCAGTAATAACCAAGTTTGGTATGGGCAATTTCGCAATGGTTTGGGGATGTCAGGTGCCAGTGCTACATATTTAAACTATCCCACCATCAACTTTGCTCCCGGGGTCCGCTTTACCAGTGGCAGTGGCACTAGCAGTGATCCCTATACCGGCCTCACTCTCCAAGTCGCCGATACTACTCCACCACAAATTTCCGTCTCTCCCTGCGACGGTCAGCCATTTTTTACCCCACTTTCACCAACAATTAGCGTCACTGACCCTGCTCCTAGTAATGGCCTTGGAGAAATCCGCTATGCTTTAGTAGCTGAAAGTGATCCAAATCCCTTAGACAGTTCTTGTACTAGTGGCGGAAGTACAATCAGTAGTGGAGAGAGTTTTGACATTGACACTTACGGGAGCTACACATTATATGTATGTGCTCGTGACAATGATGATAATATTACCAACGCCAGCTACAACTATGATTATCGCTCACCTTATCCTAGCATTTCCGCCACCGGCAGCAATCCCGATTCTTGGAGTACTACTACTATTCCTATTACCATTGAGGCCCAGAGCCCCACCGGAAGCAATTTATCTAGCCGCTATGTTTTTGTTAGCGACAATAGTAATCCATTTGATGCCGACTGCATCAGCGGTGGCCAAGAGCTTACCCAAAATCCAGCCCTAATCTTTGCTCCAGAAGGTCGCCACACTCTCTTACTCTGCACTCGTGATGATCAGGGCAATGTTGGCACTTGGTATGGCAACTATCAATGGCAATCCACCCCACCCACCCTCTCCGCTACCGGCAGTCATGCTAGTCGTTGGTTTAATACTGTCCGCCAACCCACAGTTACGGCTTCTAGCGTCAGTGGTGTCGCCCAAATCCGCTATAACTGGGGCAGTCAGCCAGCTGATTTTACTAGTACTTGCGCCGCCGGCGGCGATACAATTAATTCCGGTGAAACTCTCACCGCTCCCGCCGGCGGCCAAACTCTCTACTTATGTGCTTTGGACAATTCTGGCCAAATTATTAACTGGTCTGGTCAATATAACTGGGAAAATCAACTACCCACCATTGACTTTTCTTACAGCCAAGGAGAGCTTGGTGAAAACAATATTTGGACTAGTCCGCCAAACATCAATCTCACCACTGATGACACAGGCGGCAGTAATGTTAGTGGTTTACGCTATCAATGGGATACTGCTTTTGCCGCCACCGACACCACGCCAAACTATCTCTCCGCCACTTCTCACTTAGCCACTCCGGCGGGCAATGGCACCCACACGCTATATTATCAAGCCATCGACAATGCTGGCAACTACAGTCAGGTAGCTTCAGTAATTATAACCGTAGACTCAGACATACCCTCTATTGTTCGCACTTTTAGCTCCGCAGGCACCCAAGGAAATAATGGTTGGTTGACAAGTACTCCGGTTTATAAACTTACCGCCACTGATAATAATCGGATTAGCGGCATCTATGTCAAAGAAAATGCTGGCGATTATGATCCCACAATTTCTTATGATGACTTTGTAGAAAGCGAAATGACCGCCTATGACTTAGCCCAAGCTGAACAGCTTTTGGTCCCGGGATCATTAACTCACACTTATTACTATTATAGTATTGACAACGCTGGTCTGCGCTCAGCAATTGGTCACACCACCGCCAAAATTGATTTAGATGATCCACAAGCAACCTTAAGCTATAATTCCGGTGAAAGCTCAACTGGCAATATAGATATAAATATGTTTTCATATGATCCAAGCTCAGGAACAAATACCTGTACTCTACAGGTAGCAAAAAGTCCCACCGATAACAACTTCACTGCCTGGCAGGATGTCCCTTATGAGTGTTGGCAACGCGACCTGACATACAACTTACAAGCTGGGCAATATCATCGCTTTCGCCTTATTGTAGAAGATAACGCCGGTAGAATTACCACTAATTCACCAGAATACAGTGCTAGCTTCTTCCCTCCTAGTTTAGCAATCTCAATCACTGGTAATAATAATGGCAACTGGATAAATCAGCAATTGTATGCCAATGTTATGGTAGAGAGCAACTCTGTTGCAGTTGATTTTGTTGGCGGTCAATATCGCTGGGGCAGTGACTTTGACAATGATTTATGTGATGAAAATAGCGGCGGCATCAATCTTTCACAACGTGCCAATCTGGCCATAGTTCCTAGTGGCGGCACCACCTTGTATGTTTGTGCCAAAGACTCCTTGGGTAGAATTTCCACATCTTCCGCACCATTTAATTGGGAAAGTATTGCCCCAGAAGTATT
>CAYJFT010000008.1:5890-8906 GCA_964369765.1 uncultured Pseudomonadales bacterium
CTTGGGTGGGAGTGGGCTCCAAAGCATCAGAGCTTCGCTAACATTTATTGGCCAACCACCCACTTTTAACTCTAGTTGTACATCTGGAGGTTTAGAATTTGACAATGGCGATTATATGAGAGTCATCCCAGGTGGCATTAGCTTTCATCTTTGTGGACGCGACAACGCTGGTAATGTTGGCACCTGGACCGGTCATTATCGCATCGATAATCAAAACCCAGAGGCCTCTTTGAGCTATCCATCCGGAGAGCAAACAACTGACAACTTAGAATTAGCAATTAGTATTGGTGATCATGAATCTGGCATAGCTAGCTGTCAGCTCCAAGTTTCAAATAGTCAAAATAATAGCAATTTTGATATTTGGGAGGATCTCTCTTATAATTGTCTAAACAACTTCACCACCACCTTGGAGCCAGGAAAATATTATCGCTACCGCTTAATTGCCACGGATAATGTGGGCAACAGTGTGACTGTCTCTCCAGATTATAGTTCCAGTTTCAATCCCGAAAATCTCACTGCAGTTATTACCGGTGGCAATTCCGGTAGTTGGGCAAACAATCCGCCCAGTAGCTCAATTACGGTCATAAGTGAAAATTCCTCTGTCCAATTTATCCGCGGCTTTTATCGCTGGAACACTGATTTTGAAAATAGTACTTGTGATCAAAACAGTGGCGGAGAAGCCATTAGCTCGCAATATGATTTATCCACTATCCCCACTAGCGGAGCTACTTTGTACCTCTGCTTAGTAGATAATTATGGTAGAATCACTAGCTACACAGATAGCTTTTACTGGGAGGAAACTCCGCCTGTTGTTGCTGCAACTGGTTCATCAGACTCTTGGTTAAATTCTCAACCTAGTGTCAATCTCACGGCAAGCGATGCCGGCGGCAGTGGTCTTATAGAAATTCGCGGCGCCTTGGTTGCCCAAGGCGAAACCTCTCCCCTAGATGTTCTTTGCACCAGCGGCGGACAAGTCTATCATAATAATAATAGTCTCAATGTTCCCGCTGGAATTCACACTTTATATCTCTGTGCTCGCGACGGTGCTGGTAATGTGGCTACTTGGTCGGGCAACTATCTTTGGGAGAATATCGATCCCACCATTACCAGTGCTAATGCTAGTGTCACTGATTGGTATTACCCCGATCAATTTGCTCAGGTAGAGATTAGCGATGCTTCTCCCAGCTCAGGTTTAGCCACAATCACCTATCTCTGGGGCAGCAGCGACTTTGGCACCAATTGTGCCAACGGCACCATACTAAATACAGGTAGCAACCAGCTTGCCCTAATCCCAGGACAAAAACTCCTGCATCTTTGTGCTATCGACAGTGCCGGCAATCAAGAAATCACCATCTTTCCCTTCAATACATATTACACTCTCACCACAACCACTAATGATCAGCTCATGGGCACCGTCGATATTCTCGGCGACTCCTATCATCAAGAAGGTGCCACCATTAGTGCTCAAGTCACTACAAATTCCGGTCACAGTTTGCAAAGCCTCACTGTCAATGGTGTCTCGATTGACCTGCAACAAGCGCCTCAAACTCGCACCTTGCTGCGCAATGTTAGCGACCCCAATTGGGATTCCACTACCCAAACTTACACCTTTTCAAGTATTACCCAAGATCATCAGCTCGATGCAGTTTTTGCCGCTACCCCCACCCCCACCCCAAGCACTAACACCTCTTCTAGCGCTGGCGGCGGCAGTGACTCTACCAATCACAACTCATCCGGCTGTGCCGCCGCCAACCCCGGCAATCCCGCCCCCAGCCTGACCGCAGTTACCCCAGTTAGCGATACCCAAGTCTTGCTCCAATTTTCCCCGGGTGCTGGCCCCCGGACTGGTTTTCAGGTTGCCTATGGTCCCAGTCATGATCAGCTGATTTATGGCACCTTTATCGATGATGATAATGCTACTGCTTGGCGCATCAATGACTTACAGCCTAGCACAGAGTACTATTTCCAAATCTTTGCCGTCAATGACTGTGCTGCCGGTCCCCGCTCCGGCTCCATTAGCACCACCACCTTGAGCAGCTCTCTCACATCGAGTTCTGACTCTTCTACAACTAACAGCATGGAGACCTCCACCAATTTAGATCTCTTAGCAGAAGAAATGATAAATTTAGGCGAAGAAGACAAATCTAGTGAAGCCGGTCAATCTAGTAGCGCGCAAAATCTCCAGACTCCTGTTCCCGCGGCTATCAATCAGTCTGCTTCTGATACGGCCAGCACCTCCAAGTCCAACACTAGTCTCGACTGGCTAATCTGGCTCTTAGTCGGCCTTGCCGGTCTTTTCTTCCTCCTCTTTTTCCTCCGTCCCTACCGCATCTCTGGTCAACTAGCTCGCAATAGCAGACTTTATCTTTATCAATTAGATCCAGAAAACAAGCAAAACTATCGCCTCTATCGTCAAGCTTACCCAGATGAAAATGGCAAATACAAATTCAAAGCAAAAAAAGGCCACTTCTATCTCACCACCAGCGAATTAACCCCCGAACAAATCATCTCTTCCAGCCAAATTATTGAGCTTAGCTTCGCTCATCGCCATCACAAAAATCCGCTCTAGCAGCCAGCAAAAAAATGATATAATAAGCAATCAGAGCGGAACTAGTACATCGGTAGTATGCATCCTTCCCAAGGATGAGAGGCGGGTTCGACTCCCGTGTTCCGCTCCATAGGTAATTTATGGGGGAGAACTTTATGGTTCATTCTTACTAACTTAGCACCGCCGCCCTGGGTAAACTCTTTTTTTTCTTTTTCTAGGCTATTTTTGGCCAATGAGGTCATAATTTCCGACGAAGTTCTCATTACTATTCTAATAGAGTAAGGAATCATTTGATTATCCTTTTTTGGTCCGCCTTTAATTACATCCAGATCGGTGGCAGGGCGAGAGTAGACAATAATTCTTTCTATTAAATTGTGAATGATCTTATACAGCGCCTCTCTGTCTTTCATTGAATCATCAAGGGTTTTGCCGTATGCTTCAGCAAATTGATTAAACACATCGACCTGG
>CAYJFT010000008.1:8916-15680 GCA_964369765.1 uncultured Pseudomonadales bacterium
ATTCATAAGATTGTCGCTTAAATCCTGGGTTATTTTATTCAATCTATTGGTTAAAACCTTCTTTTTTTCTTCAATCTCACTCAGCCTTCTTTCTTTTTCTTCAGTGCCAATCTGCAAGCCCTGAAATAAATCAAACACTCTTGCTCTCTCACTTGGAATAATCTCTAGCTTTTTAAGCATTGATGACTTTTCCTCTTCTAAATGAGACAAGCTATTTTTGTACGACTTAAGTTTTTTCTGAGACTCAAAAAGTGCCTTGGGATCACTTAAAAGTGAAAAGATGAAGTTGGCAATATACTCCTCGATAGGCTCGGCAGGGATTGGTAGCACGGAACATCTCACACTTGCATCTTTTCTGGCAGAATCCTTTCCTCTGCAGACATAAGTCAGAGAAACAACTTCTTTACCCTTTACCATTCTCTTATCTCTTTTTCCTTTGAAGCTCAAGAAGTCTTCTTCATTGCCGTCAGTACAACAAGCGCACTTTAGCAAGCCTCTAAGTAAATACTGGGTCTGATTAACGCCACCTTTATTAAATTGAGCTCGCTCTCTAGAATTGGCAAGTATCTTACTCATCTGATTAAAGTCATTCTCACTCACTAAAGCCTGATGCAGTCTGTCCGCTAATTTCCACTTGTTTCTATGAATGGGTTTTCCGTCTTTTTTCTTGTTGTAAAACAATTTGCCAGTATATATTTCATCCGTTAGGATTGCCCTAACAGTTGTTTCTCGCCAAAAATAGCTTGGATTAGTGGTGATTTTTCCCTTGCCAATAATTTTCCTACTAATTACACCCCATGATTCTGGGGTAGGAACTTGTTCAGATTTAAGCTGTGTTGCAATCCTCTGTACCGATAGTCCCTCTCGTAAAAACAAATTAAAAATCCGCTTTACAATTTTTGCTTCGTCATTTTCAACTATTAAGAACTTCTCCTTATTCTTAACATATCCCAAAGGAGGCTTACCCATAAACTTTCCCATTTTTGCTGCCGCATCCCTTCCTCCTTGAGTTCTTAATTTAGTTGTTTCTATTTCAAGTTGTGCAATTACACCCATTATGCTGAGCATAGCCATTCCAAAAGGAGTAGAAGTATCAATACTCTCGTTTACTGATGCTAGTTTTAAATTGTGTAACTTGAAATAATCTACTACATCCAATAAGATTTTAAGTGATCTAGCCAATCTGTCAATTTTATAGACACATATCAAGTCAAAAGGTTTATTATCTTTATCTGCGAACTCAAAGTCTTCCATTAGACTCAGAAAGCCAGGTCGTTCATTGAAGTTAACCGTCCCACTTACCCCATCATCAATGTAAATAGCCGGACTCTTGTCTGGTTTAACACCAAGTATCATTCTTTGCTCGCCATTTGGTAATTGACCCCTAGATTGAAGATAGGCTTTTAGAGCATTCCTTTGCATTTCTAGGCCATAGCCTCTTTCTGCTTGCTCGTCAGTGGAAACTCTAAGGTAAATTGCTACTCTTAGTTGTTTTTCATTGTCTTCCATAGTTCTACCCATTTCTTTCTAATGATAGAATAATATATTCTTCGCTAATTATATATGGATTTAATTGAAAAAGTTACCCAGTAGCAATACAACAATGGGTTTGTAATTTGTGAACAATATAGCAATAAAATATTGATAATAGTGATTAAAACAAAAATACTACATCTTCAATAATCAATATCAAGCTAAATAGTAAGTAGATAATTCTGCTTATAAAACTGACCAATCATAAAAGTATTCTAAGTCAGACGCATCTCTATCTTCATATATCCTAGACATTTCTTCACACAGTCTATCTCCATAGGCCTTTTTTTCGCTTGCCGCAAATGCAATATCACTGGAGATCACTTGACACTCTGGGTCTTGTCCAGAAACGAGACAACCTTCATCCCATTCCTGATAATAAACTATATAATTTGATGACTCGCAAATGGATTTTGCAGTCATAACTGAACTTTCGTAAATCCTCTCCATCATCGCTTGCTTTCCTGCGGTGACTCCGGAGGCTCTAGCAATAAATAGTAAGACTATAAACAATATAATGCTTGCTGTAATTACTAAAACCTTAGTGTATTTATTTTTCATTATTAATCTTTCTAATATTTTTACTACTTTGTATGGCTCTCTTCTTTCTCAATTGAAAGCATAAGGCACAAATTGTAACTAATAGAATGAGTGTCACTCCAGAAAAGATGTAAATCAAATTCATCCTACCTTCTTCTAAATTTCCAATGGAGTATTCTAAGAAAGAAACTCTAGTCTCAAGCTCACTCACACGGTAATGTTTAATTTCACGATCATTATTGCAAATATCTAGAGCATCTGAACAACTCTCTAGCTGAGGTCTAATACTCTCATTATCAGCCTCAATTTGGGCCTTATAGAGCTCAAGTGCTAGTTCATTTTCTGCCCGTTGATTATCTATCCCAATCTGCCTAATTGATTCAATTGGGTTATCCTCATCAATGCCAGGTAGGAAATCATTTTCGCTTTTAACAACAAATTCATTAATGTCAATTCCGTATGGATATTCAACTTCCGACATGGTTCCTCCTCCTAATTTCAACCATGCAAACAGATGCGTCTTTCAAGTCAAATGCCAGAATGACCTTCGTCACATAGGTTAGCATAAGTCCCTTCTAAGAAGCTACAAAAAGGCAGCCTCAGTTTTACTTTAGACTACTGCGAAGTGTTCCAAGCTCGACAAAAAAGCTGCCCATCTCTAAGCTCGGAACATTACAAGTTCTTGTATTCTAAAACTTCGCAGTAGTTTTATGGGGTTATTATATCAGAAATACTAAATATTGCTATTAAAAGAAGTCAATTACAATTGATGACTAATCGTTATTCTTCTTGGTGTTTCTCTGAGTATTTCTGATTAATTCGTACTCAGACTCTGATAAGATTTTACTGATTGAGGCAGAAAAAGAAACATTCAAGTAGCGGATGGACGGCAAAACACCATTGTCTTGTGGTTCAAAAATAATTGGATCTAATTTCCCGATTAAATCACTACCTCCGGACTTAGCGCGTTTAAGCTCATAATCTCTGAACAAAAAAACCCACTTACCTTCTTTTTCGATTTCAACAATTTCTTCATCATTGAGATTCGCAATTCTAAGACTTTTATTCTTAGGGTCTCCAATAAAATACTTATTTGAGTATTCCTCATTCATATTAAGCATTTTACGCAAGTGGTCAAGCTCTGCCTTGCCGGGTTCCACGGCGTTGCGCAATATTTCTAGGTCATCAATTGTATTAAGAGGAAAATCCCAGACAGATTTAAGCATAATAATGGGATTATAATATAGAAAATTAAAAATAACATTTAAATATGAATAGATAAGGCATTACATGAATAATAAGACAGGAAAATCATATTGCTACATCTGTAAAACAGAAACAAATCACTCCTTGGTGTATTCCGTAGCTGACACCATAGAAATAGATGTGTATTTTCCAGATAAAGATAAAGTCAATATCGATAGGGTTAATAAGACATGTGTCATAGATAGATGGATAGTTAAGTGCTTGGGTTGCAGTAAACACCATTTTGTAATTACACAATACATAAATGATAGAATTGAAAAATATGCGATTCCGTCTAAAAACCTTGAAACTAATGAGAATATATTTTATATGGAAAAAGATTTTATAGAAGTATATTCAGAGGTAAAAGTGGCTCATGAAAAAAACCTTTACATTTTAGCTTCAATTGGAATTAGAACATTAATAGATATAATAATGATTGAGTTAGTTGGAAACAACGGAGGATTTGAGAAAAGATTAAAAAAGATGTTAACTGGACAACACATTACTCCACTTCAATTCAATTCTTTAAAAGTACTAATAGATTCGGGTAATGCGTCAGCACACAGAGGGTTTAAGCCTGATAAATACATCATTGAATTGCTTCTAGAAATTGTAAATAATTTAATTCAAATGAGAGCGCACACAAATAAAACAAATAAAATAAAGAAAATAATTCCAAAGAGAAAATAAAGTGTGGAAATAAATTGAGTTTTAGATTGAATTCAAAAAAATGATGATGAATGCCAAATCATTTTCATTATGTGAGCAGGGAATCAAGATTTCAACTGCTGAATGAAACAGACAGAACAAAGTAGGAAATACAGAAGAAAACACATCATAAGTATGACCCCCAAAATAAAAAACTCCACCGTTCTTGATAAAATAGTTTATATTTAATTTCTAGGTAGTGCAAAAAAATTAAAATTAGAGATATAAAAGTAGAAAACAAGTTTATGTCCTTGAACAAAATCCAGTAGCCAACAATGCTATTTTGGCTTTGTCCAAAATTATGACAGGAATGAGGAGCTGAATATTTGCAGTACTAATTATGCGGATAATAAGAGTGGCGAAAATTGCGAAGGCTGGCTGATTCCTTCTAAATAATTATACAAACTCTGTTAGTAACTCCTCGTTACTTTTACATACTTTAATTTTTGGAAGTAAGTAGTTATCAAAATCAATAACAATGTGACCGACGGAGGTGATAATTGATCTTTGAGAAATTATTTCATTATGCTCGACATTGTAGCCCATGGAAAATTCTGAATCAGAATATTTCGTAGAAACATCACTTCTGTTGTCACTGGATGCTTTCTTGAGTTTTTTTTCAGGAATAATATTCAATCTAGTTCTCCCATATTTCATTGTTTTATAAAGTGAGTCAGGAAAAGATGTGTCTAGGCCATGATGAGGAGTGACTAAAAAATCTACTCCAATTCTTTGTAGCTTGTCTTTAAAAGTAAAATCCTTATTTATTAGCTCTTTCATGCCGTTGCTCATTATGTCCCCAGGGAAAAGAATGCTCGTGCCTTTAATCACTAGGTATACGACTAAACTTATATTATTGGCATAAAACTTATAATCTTCGGTGGATTTAAAGTCTAATTCTTCGCAGTCGGTGGGAGATAAATAATGCAATGAACCTATCGAATTATCGCAAAAAATAAGTGGATTCTGAATATCAGGTTTTTCATATTTTCTACCTGGACAACGTAGTCTCATTTGATCCAATATCTTCAGGGCTAAATCATTTTCACTTATTAGCGACCTCTTTACTTTATTCTTTTCAAGATTCATTGGATTGTCATTCGGAACTGTAATCCATTGGCAAGAAAAAAAGTTACTAAATTTATCATAATTTACTATATGATCATTATCTAAATGACTCAAGATTAATTGATCTAAAAAAAATTTTCCATCTTTATCTTTTCCCCAAGCTTGACTTCTTGCAAGTGGAAGTAAAAAATTTTGCGTTGGAGAAAAATCTGAGCTGCTACCCAAGTCAATAATAAATCTATTTTTATTAAGCTGGCAATATGCAGACATTCCAGCACCTACATTAAATATTGCAATTTTATTCATTAACATCCGATCTAACATCTTCACTGATAATTTCTGATTGCTTAACGTATGACCAGCAAAAAAAGAAAAAGAGAATTATAACCAAAATGGCGTAAAACCAGGGTTGGAAAATATTTATATTGTAAATTTTGACAAAAAAATCAGCAATTAAAGCTATGAACAAGAGTAGAAACATTGCTGCAAAATTTCTATGATTATTGCTTGCTTCAACCAATGACTTGATTTTCCCATTGTTCTTTTCACTCTTTAAAAAGTCTTTTCTCTTTTCAAAAATCGTCAATTCAGTCCAGTTAAAGAAATATTTAATAAAGGAACCAATCCTTCCAATGATTGCTCCAACAAAATAAAACAAAAACAAATCTAAAATAATCTCACCAGTAAAAATGTTAAATATAGTAAAAAATCTCAGCATTATTGCAAACACGACACCTGGTAAAAGGTGATTTAAGATATTATAGCTAGAAATTTTATTAATTATGTTGTCCATATTACTATGACTTATTATATCTTAAAAATCTAAAATATTCGTAATATCTTATCTAGAGTCAGCAGTTTCAAAATCTTACAGTGAAAATCAGTTAAGCAGACTAATAACCATAAAATCTATAGTTGTCCGCATGACCGCATGTAAATTTGACCAACTTTCCTCATCTGTGACCTATGCCTTCCCGAGTGATTATAAATATTGTCAATCTAGTCTAATTTTCTCCATACTTCTCTGTTTGGGAGCCAGTTAGAGCGGATGTATTTTTTAGTCAAACTGAACAATTCCAAGTAATCTGGATCTTCCTGTATTAAATAATAATTTCTAGCTCCAAAACCTTTTCCATATCGCACTGCAAATTGATCGTAATAACAAAAATCTATCTTATCGGGAATAATTAGCCCTTCGTACTTGTTAAAAAAATCCTTGAATTTTATTAACATACTCTCATCATCTATTTGCCTTAGTGCAATAGGTAAGATATTACGATAGTCGTGACCAAGTTTTTTTAATTCTTTATCGTAGGCATTTTTGAAGTCAAGACAACATAAAGACTTAAGTAGAATCTCAAGTGAAATCATTATCATAGCAATGACTATAGAATTAGATTGGGCGTCACCATAACATTTTATGGCTGCAATTTTCCACGCATTAGCCTGCTGACATAATCTTAATGGAGTATAATCATGGTCTGGAAAAGTTGAATCGGACATATTAAGTTATTGTGCTATAAAACAATCTTATTGTATCACAAAATGTCAGTAAATGTGTCGGCTTGAAAAAAATTAAATTTCTCATTTTGGAATTATTAATACTTTGTAGTACTCCATACAGAACTAATTTATTAGGCCGCAAGCTTATCAATCCCGAAGAACAT
>CAYJFT010000008.1:15690-21566 GCA_964369765.1 uncultured Pseudomonadales bacterium
CTCTTTAGTTCTCCCCCATAAATTACTTCCCTCATTTTTTATGATTATAGACGCTCACCTCCATCTAAATAGAAAACCAGAAGAAAAAGACTTCACTGCTGCATTAATCAGACTCAATCGAGAATTGGATAAAAACCAAATTGATAAGGCTGTGATAATCGCCGACAATATTATTGGTGGAGCTTGCATTGATTCCTGGGAATTGTTTAAATATCCTCAACTCAGAGAGCGCTTCTACTTTGTCGCCTCTCCAGACATCGTTAGAATTAGGGCCACAGATTGGAACTTTTTTGACCAGCATTTAAGCAACAAAGACTTTACCGGCCTCAAACTTTTCCCCGGTCACCAGCCCTATTATCCCACCGATCAAATCTGCATACCTGTTTATGAGCTCGCCAGCAAGCATCACGTCCCAGTCATTATGCACACCGGCGCTAACACTGGAGATTTAACTTGCACCAAATATAATGATCCCAAGCACATCGTCACCATCGCCAAAAAATATCCCCAAGTCAACTTTGTCATCGCTCACTATTTCTGGCCTCAATTAGACTACTGCTTTGCCCAAACTTCACAAATTCAAAATATCTTTTATGACACATCTGCCCTAGCTGACCCAGAAGTCTTAGAGCAGAGTGGGGGAGAAGAAAAAATCATCGCCATTCTGCAAAAAACTCTCCAAGTCAAACCCAATAGTGTCATCTTTGGCAGTGACTATGATATGTGTAGTCAAGTAAATCATCTTGATTTAGCAAGAAAACTAAACAATAATGATGTTCTGACTAATAATTTTCTAAATTGCTTTAGATTAAACTAATCATTCCCCATTCATCAATTCATAAAAATACCGCACCCAGACCTTTAGCTCTGGAAAGGTATTAAAACCATCAGCCTCAATTTCCTTCACCCTAAACCAAGCAATCCCCTCAGTTTCCTGATAATTCTGCCGCAATTCAATCTCACCAATGGGTACCGCTAAATAAACCAAATCCAAATGCTCATGCTCACCATCCACGACCACATTATGCTGAATGGCATAAGGCTTAATCTGGTCAGTTTTTCTGGGCAATCTCTCACCCACAAGCTCTACCTGTAATCCCGTTTCTTCCCAGACTTCTCTTATCGCTGCATCATCTGGTAATTCATTTTCTTCAATGTGTCCACCGGGTTGCATCCATTTATTAAATTTCTTATGCTTAATCAGCAAAAACTTCCGCCACTCGGGATTGTAAACATAAACTGAAGTAGTAAAATGTCTTTGCATAAAAAACATTTTTGACTAAAGCAGAGAAGTATAATTAATCAGAATATAACACAGGGCAAATCCAGCCACAAAAGCCAGAAAAATCTTTAATTTAGTTTTTTTCACAAATGTATTTTAACACAAAGTTTAATAATCGCAGCCTGTAGTACAATACTGCGGCAAGACGCTGGTCATATAATCACCCAAAATTTTTTTCAATTCTTCCCTGCGCTCGCTTGTCCAATATTCTTCTGGCGAGCCACCAGAAACAGTGGCCGTCTCATTATTATGCGCCAAAATCTCTCCGTTTAAAACAAAAGAAACATCTGGGACAAAAATCCGCGGCTGACCTTCTTCATCAAAATCCAAATTCTCACCCAATAACTCCACCATTCGTTGATATTCAGCAGTATTATTACTCCGCGCCTCGCCGATATTATAATAATAGATTTTTTCTATCCCTTTCTCCATTGCCACTTCATTTAAAATTGGCACATAAGCACTACACCATTGGCATTCTGGAAAACCTAAATAAACTACTCCGCTACCATTCTCCAAAATGTCAATAATTTCTGGAGCACTTCGATAAACAAAAACATTATCCTCGCTAATTCCATATTCAGCCGCAAAACGCTCGGCATTGGTTTCAATATCCACTACTTGACCATCAATATCAGCCACCAACTCTGTGTGACGACAACTCATGGTTTGATTCTGATAAATCAAATAAGCCATTGCCCCCAAAATCAAAACCAAAAGTACAATGATAATAATTTGTCCTGTAGAAAGCTGTATTTTTTTCATTTAAGTATCCTAAATAATTTTTAATTACAATTTGATTATAGATAACTTTCTATAAATTGTCAATAGGGTAAATTGCTTGATCAATATCATTTAATCCACCTAAGTCTATAACATTATTATAACCAAGACTTTCTAAATACAATAAAGCTTCACCGCTGCGTCTACCTACATTACAATAAACACTAATCTTTTGCTCTTTGTCAGGAGCCAATATCTCAATATTATTAATTTCCTCCAGTGGCAAATTAACCGCCCCCGCTATCCGCCAATCATTGTAATCCAATGGCATCCGAACATCAATAATCAACTCAGCTTTTTCTACTTTATCTATTCTAATTACCATTTGCTCATTAGCATGAGGCTGACAGTTTTCATTGATTGCATCGCTTAGCAATAATGGCTCACCCTGATAATAATCACCCCACACTTTCACCACCTTTCCCTCCAGCCCCGTCAAGTCCACTTTACTACTGCCAATTTTACTCGCCGCCAACATTTCTCGCTCATCACTATGCTCGCCATTCTCAGTCACCTCTATTAAAACATAAAATGTCCCCACCAAACAGCTCTCGCTTGTTCCCTCTGCTCCAACCACTGTCCAAGCTTGATTTTTCATCACCAGATATTCTATTTCTCCATCTAGTGGAGTTCGCTGACGATAAAATCGCCGCAATTGAAAAGAATCCCAATTAAATAAATAATAACCCACTCCAGCTAAAAGCAGACCAATTAGGCCAAAGAAAATTATTGTTTTTACTTTCTCACTCATTGCTATTATTCATCTGCTATTTATTCGCTAAATTTTACAAATGGCACCGGCTCACCCCAATTCTCTGTAAAAATCACTACCATCATTTCCAGCAAATTGTACTCGCGCTCACAAGCCCCAACTTGCTTAATAAAACTAGTCTCACCAGCCGCCGGTTGCTGAATATTTTCAATCGTATAATCATAACAAAAATTTCTCTTGCCATCAATAATCGCCACTACCAGTAATAGCACCGTCAGCCCTAGCAAAATCCAAGTATAAACACGCTTCGTTTTCACTGCAATTAAAACCACCCCCGCCACAAATCCTCCCGCCACTAACCACAACCAAGGACTAGAAATATGCAAGTCAAAAATTAATAAGACAAACCAAGTTATTAGGAAAAAAATCGCTGTCAAAAAAATCTTTAAAGCCGCCTTCAATTTGCTTTTATTCATCGTCAACTCTTTCTATTTTATCTATTCTTATCAAAACTAAAGTAATTATGGCAAAGAAAATTAT
The DNA here is from genome assembly GCA_964369765.1 of uncultured Pseudomonadales bacterium. Taxonomy (GTDB): domain Bacteria; phylum Patescibacteriota; class Microgenomatia; order UBA1400; family PJMF01; genus JAUNST01. Next base: position 19,008 of record CAYJFT010000008.1, read on the forward strand.
TGTTTTCGCCATTTCGCGCATAGATACAATTATTATACCGCAAAAATGTTAGTCTAAAAAATCCCCAAGTAAAAACCCCGCCTAAGCGGGGTTTGATGTTCCATAGAGATTTGCCTCTAACTACATGCTCTTGCGAATTGCAAGCAATATAGGAAAAATAATAAGAAAGAAAAAGATAATTACGCCAAAAACTAACACTGATAAAGCTATGGCTTTGACTACATCATTTGTTTCATCCTTTTTTTCCGTTTCCTCTTCAGCATGCCAAACACCTCTTCTTTTTTTTCTATCTTCAATCAAGCCATAAATCGCAAACACAAAAAAACAAACAGAAAAAGTAGAAACAAACAGCAAAAATGCTATTGCGCCAAACAAGTCAAATTGACTAGGATCGCTATGATAATGATTTAAAAGAACCGCTACAGTGATAACTAATAATGCAATTGGAAGCAAAAATTCACAAATTGTCCAAAAAATATAAGAAGATTTTTTCATTTCCACCGTCTCAGTTTCCCCAGCATTAATCAGCTTACCATCTTCACCTGTCTTCTCATTAGTTTCCCCACCATCAGTCAGTTTACTATCTTCACCCATCTTCTCCTTCACAGTTATCCGAACACAATTAGACCCACTGATTTTAAATGACTCCACCTCATACTTGCCACTGTTTGGGTCATACTTTACTTCATAAGCCATTTCCTCCTCCCCAGTTGACACCAACTTATACTTGCCACTTTTAGGATCATACTTTACTTTATCAGCCATCTCTTTCTCCTCCATTTTAATTTTTTCAAAGAACATTTGTAGAGGCTATTATACCAGCAAACCTGCGGTCTTCACGACGCTCCTAATCAGCCCCCTTTTGCTAAAATTACTCTATTAATAAAGTATCTAGAAAGACTTTATGCATTTAAGCGATCCACAAATTCAGAAAGCCCTGGAATTGATTAACACTTTTGCCACTGGCGACACTAGTAATTTAAGCAATCTTTTGGCCCCCGATTATATCCAACACAATTTAGCCTATGCCACCGGCGCCGAAGCCTTTACTCAAGCAGTTCAATATCTAGCTAGTCAAGATAAACCCACCACAGTGAATAATATCCGCGCTTTTGTCGATGGAGAATTTGTCTTTCTACACACTATTTATAATTTTGCTGGTGGGGGCGATCAGGTTGCTTTTGACGTTTTCCGCTTTGCTGATGGCCTGATCGCCGAACATTGGGACAATCTTACTCCCCTAGCCCCACCCAACCCCAGCGGCCGCACTCAGACCGATGGTCCTGTGGCGCCCCCCGCCTTACAATACCCCCCCGCCAATAAAGCGTTGATTGAGGCTTTGTTTAATCAGGTAATTATTGGCGGCGCCACCGATAAAATGCCGCAGTTTTTTGCTGACGGCACATATTTACAACACAATAGCAATATCGCCGATGGTCTCACCGGTCTTAATCAAGCTATGACCGCTATGGCAGAAAAAGGTCAGACCATGGTCTTTAAAAAACTCCGCCTTACTTTGGGCCAGGGCAATTTTGTCCTCACTATCACCGAAGGCGATTTTGCCACTCAAGCCTGTGCTTATTATGATCTTTTTCGTTTAGAAAGTGGTAAAATAATTGAACATTGGGATGTGATTCAAATGATACCACCCCAAAATCAATGGCAAAATAAAAACGGCAAATTTTAGCAAAATGCCCAAATATGACGCTTTTAACGGACTTTTTGCCCATATTTGGGCATTTTAAGCCAAAACATGATAATTAGAAAGTCTTTATGGAACAAAAAATAATCTTTATCACCGGTGCATCTAGCGGCATTGGTTATGCGGCGGCGCGTAAATTTGTCGCCGCTGGGGAAAAAGTCTATGCCGCCGCTCGCCGCAGTGAAATGATGAAAACTTTGGAAAAAGAAGGCGGTAAAATCATCGAGCTAGATGTCACCAAAGACGCTGATTTGCAAGCCGCCGTGGACAAAATTCTCACCAAAGAAACTAAAATAGACACCTTAATCGTCGCCGCAGGCTATGGACAGCTGGGTCCAGTAGAAATTGTCACTGACCGCGAAGCCAAAGATCAATTTGAAACCAATCTTTTCTCCGCCGCGGCTACTATTCGCGCTGTTTTACCAGCCATGAAAAAAGCTGGTCAGGGCAAAATTATTGTCATTTCTTCTGGCGTGGGTGAAATCACTATGCCCGGCATGGCTTGGTATGCTGCTAGCAAACATGCCTTGGACGCCCTGATTAATTCTCTCCGTTTAGAAATGCGCGACTTTGGCATCCAAGTTGCCATTATTGAGCCTACTTATACCAATACCCCCTTTTTGGAAACCGCCTTGCGCACTTGGGACAAGGTTGACAAGCGCTTGGATGACCCCATTTATCATCGTCAGCAAAGAAAATTGCGCGAAAACTTTACAAGTTTAATTGAGCGCGGTGCTTCGGCTGCTAGCGTCGCTGACCTGATTGCTCAGGCCAGCCCCCCGCCCCCCGTTAAAACCGAAAACCCCGCCCCCCCAAAAAACATAGCCCCGTTTGTCAAACCCCGAGGGGGGGATGTG
>CAYJFT010000008.1:21576-21969 GCA_964369765.1 uncultured Pseudomonadales bacterium
TAACAAAATAAATTGGGGCTAAAATTTAACATTTTAATTTGCGGGGGGTGCTGGGGGGGCTTGGGTGGGTTACCTTATTGCTCAGGCCTGCGACGCGCCCCGCTTAAAACGCTACTACCGCGCCCCTCAAATCAACTTCGCCCTTTTTCTCAAACGCCTAGGCGGCTATGTCCTTTTAGATCGTCTTATCCTGCGCAAAACAATCAAATAAATTCGCCTATTCACCAAAAACACAGCACAAAGTCTTATAACAAAACCATCAAATCTATCCAAACACCCCCAATTAAACATTGCTATCCAATTCTGCTAATTTTGCTCCCAATTTGCCCTTGTTTTTTTGCATTTTTTTTGCTAAAATGTTTAGATAATTATGAAGCACAAGTGCGCCAAACT
>CAYJFT010000009.1:0-318 GCA_964369765.1 uncultured Pseudomonadales bacterium
TTGGGTTGCCGGACTTTAGCAATAGAAAAGCATTCGGCGGCGGTTTGGGAGGTATTAGGCAAGATTAAAACTGAGTTTGGCAAGTTTGGGGTGATATTGGCCAAAACGCAAAAGAAGCTGACCGAAGCCAGTAATATTATTGGCGAGGCGCAAAGTAAATCGAATAATATTGAGCGAAAACTAGCGGCGGTGGGCGAAGCAGAAAGTGTAATGCTAGAGACTGAGTCGGTGGGCGCGTTTGAAGATTAAAAGATGAAGTTTGGGGGGGGCGAAAAAGCGGAAATAGGGGGCGACATTGCCAATGCCAGAGGATACTAG
>CAYJFT010000009.1:328-2566 GCA_964369765.1 uncultured Pseudomonadales bacterium
AAGCAGAAAGCGTAAGGCTAGCGACGGAGGCGGTGGGCGCGTGTGAAGATTAACAGATCAATTTTGGGGGGGCGAAACACCGGAAAGAGCGGGCGACATTGCCAATGCCAGAGGAAACTAGCATCCGGGTTTGAGGGAGATCGATTAGGCCGGCACGATAAGCATATCTGGCGACTTTGCGGGGAATAAAAGGATTGAGGCCAAAAAGAGAAACTTGAGTACCGTGAGTGTGACCAGCTAAGACAAAATTGATGTGGTCTTCTGGGGTGATTTGATCAACATAATTGGGTTGATGAGAGATAAGCAGGGTAAAAGGAGTGTTTGGGGGGCGTTTGGCTAGGGTTTTGGCTAATTGGGGGCGGCCATGCCAGAGGTCGTCGACACCGGCCAGGTAAATGGATTGATTGTCACGGGTGAGAGTGAGGCCGGTGTTTTTGAGAGTTTTGATATTTACAGCCGCCATTTTTTTCTCGATAATTGCTTCGTCATAATCATAATCGTGATTGCCAGGGACAGTGAAATTGCCTAGGGGAGCGGGCTGGAGGTCTTGATAAATTTGGCAAAGCTCGCCTAGATGTTTTTGTTTATTGCGCAGGCTGGTTTTATAGGTCTGAAGATTATCGCCGCCCATTAGGACTAAATCGGGATTAAGGGCATTGATTTTTTTGACCATGCGAGCGACTCTTTTTTCCCGGGAAAAAGTACCATGGTGGACATCGGTGATAAAGACCACCCGGAGGTTGTGAAAGTTTTCTGGGAGTTCTGGATCATTGATAATTAAGCGCTCTACAATCAGAGATTGGGTTTCTAGACCAATATAAGCAGCCAGGATAGAGGTGCCAAAAATTGTAGTGAGCATAGGGTTTAAGTAATGATTTCTGGTTGACTGATAAGAGTAAGAATGTCGGTAGCTGGGGCTTGATCACGAGCGAGGTGGGTGAGCCAGGCTAAGATGGGATAGGAAGTGAGGTTGGTGATTTTGTCTAGGATAGCCAAGGTATTGGCGCTTTCGGCGGTTTTGTCTGCGGCGGTGAGTTCGTTGACAGCGGCGGAGAAAGTTTGTCCGCGGCCAAGCATTTCGCCCAGAGCGCGATTGCGGGTATTACCAGTGGCGCTCATGATCATATCATTGCCCCAGCATTGGCTGGAGAGACGGAAAGTGCTTTCATGAGCACCTAGGGACAAAGAGAGTTTTTCGCATTCAGTGGCCAGCAGAGAAAGGGTATGAGTTTGGACGCCATAATTATAACCCAGGCCGGCGACAATGCCGACAGTGAGGGAGATGAGGTTTTTGAAGCTACTAGCGTATTGGGCGCCCAAGAGATCAGTAGAGAGTTGAAGTTGCAGGTTGGGACTGGCGAAAAGATGGGCGATGGTCTGAGCGGTGGGGAGATCGGCGGCAGCGAGAGTCATGCCTAAATACTGCTTGGCGACTAAATCGCTGCCAGTGGTGCCGCCAACCAGGGCTGCGGTTTTGATGGCTGAGCCGGCCAATTCTTTTTCAATAACTGCAGTGAGAACGGCGCCGGTGTCATTGTCCAGGGCCTTCATGACGCTGACAATAATGACGGGGGCAGTGAGATGGGGTTTGATTTTGCTCAAAACATCTTCTAGAGCAGTGGAGACGACGGCGAGGATGATGACATCGGCGCCGGTAATCAGTTCTGCATAATCGTGAGTGGGAGTAACTTTATCGGAGAGGGCGATATCGGGGTAGAAAACTGGGTGGCGCCGCTCTGTGCTAATGTATTCAATAGTCTCGGCTCGGTGGTCATAAAGGGAGATGGCGGGGACATCGTCTTGGCGGTCTAGATGAGAAGTAACGGCAAAACCAAAATTGCCGGCGCCGATGATAGCGACTTTATTTATTTCTGTCATAGCAAAATTATAGCATTATTCGCGACAGCAATCAAGGGCCTTATTAAGGGCAGTGCCCAATTTTTTCCAGATGGGGTTTTTGCCGGCGGTGCTGCTGCTGGTTTCTAAGTCTGTGGGAGTTGTTTCAATATTTTCTTCAACTTTGTTCTCGGCGGCGATTTTCCCTAGAGTTTTTTTCTGCGCTCCGCTTAACTCTTTGGCTTCTTTTTTACCGATGAGCTTGAGGTTTAGCGCCCAGAAGAGATTGAAAAGTTGATAAGATTGTTCAAAAAAGCGCTGGGCGGTTTGGGGTTTAGTGGCCATGGCTTTGGTGCCCACTTCCATTAGGCGCATGGAGCTGGCTAGTAAATGTTTGCTGAT
>CAYJFT010000009.1:2576-5154 GCA_964369765.1 uncultured Pseudomonadales bacterium
CCCGCCTACCAAATCCCTGCTGATACACCAGACTTCGCCGTCATATTCTTTGATAATTTGTTTCATGAGTTCTTTGCGCATCTCGCGGATTTCAAAAAGGAGGTCATAATAGCTAGCCACGCCGGTTTTTTGGGCGGTGAAAAAAAGATGCTCCTCAATAGAAATCAAATTCATAATGGCAATAGAGAGGTCTTCGTCGCTAGAGAGGTCCAATTGATGACCCTTTTCAATTTTTTTGCTTTTGGCGATAAAGTCATTGAGTTTTTTTTCGTCGATAGCAGTAGACATATGATCTTTCTAAATATTTTAATTTAATTTATTACTAAAGTTGAGGTGATTATATCACGAAAGAAAGTCCTATTTGACAAGAATGAAAAAGAGTTGTAAAATGAATAAAGTTTATTAAAAGTTAGTTTTGGAGAAATAATGATAAATGAGAAAGAAAAAATGAAAAAAAATAATAAAAAGATTATTGGTTTGAGCATAATAATGGTTTTTTTAGGTTTGTTGAATTCTGGAATGGTTCAAGCCCAGCCTACTACGGTAGGTCAGTGGGCTGCCGGGAGCGTGGTTTTAATTAATGGGCATAAATTTGTAAAATTAAATGACCCAGGTGCTGATGGAGTGTTTATGGCCATGGAGGCGATTTGTTATATTGCTGATAATGAGAGCGTGGTGATAGAGCAAACTGGAGAGGGAACGGATGAGAATGGTTTTCAACTCTCGGTAAGTAATGCCACGGGAATTGGGCCAAGTTGCTCTTGGAGTGCGTCAACTTCCGAAGGTCCAGTTACTCCGAATTGGACTACTGTTCCTGATAGCAATGGTAGAGAAACTGGTTGCACTATCAGAGTTCCTTCTCTTTCTAAAGACACCACTTTTACTCCCACAGTTAATAATTGTAATATCTCTGGAGCTTTATCTAAAAACCATATCGTCACCCTTATTTTCGTGCCAAATTTAACTCCTGAGCAAGAAAATATCGCCCGCTGTGGTAGTGGTGATGTTGTTCTTTCTGCCACCCCAGGCCAAGGTGGAAATGCATTAAGATTTTACACCACTCCCACTGGCGGCACACCTTTAACCACTATTAATCAAGGCTCTACCTATACTCATCCAAATGTAGCAAACAATACTATTTTATATGTATCCTCATATAATATTGATTCCACCGTAGAATCAAAATCTCGTGTCCCTATAAATATTACTATTAATCAGGTTCCTGCTGCTCCCACCCTCTCCGCTGATACTGCTTCTGTCTGTGAGCAAGCTACTATTACCTCTACCACCCTTCCTAATACCACTGCCTACTTTCAAGGTACTTCTAACTCCACCTATGAGCAAGCTCTAACTTCTCCCCAGACTGTGACCTCAGATGGCACTTATTACTTCCGCAACCACAGTATTGACGGTTGTTGGTCAGACCCATCATCTGTGACTATAGCTTTGGAATCCTGTGCGCCACTTGTTATGAACTTTAGTGAATTGACAGATGAGCATATTGCCACTATGCCTAACTGTACTACTACTGAGTGTCCTACAAAAGCAGTGTTGGAGCTAGTGGATGATCGTGATGGTAAAACCTATACCGTGCGCAAACTCCCTGATGGTAAGCTATGGATGGTGGATAATTTGGCTTATGGTGGTACTAGCGGTACCGCTTGTGATAAAGCATCGTTTTTGGGAACAGGTAGTTATTCTTTTTCTTATAGATTTGGCTCTTATACCTTTGGTGACTGCAGAGAATACCCCTCAAATCCAGAATATGGATTTTTATATAGCTGGCAGGCGGCCATGCAGGAGAAATATGCTTACTATAATTCCAGTTACACCGGTCCTCAGACTGATGTCACCGGTCTTTGTCCAGAGGGATTTGTATTGCCAACTGGGGGAACCACAGGGGACTTTAAGTCACTCCAAGACATTACAGGTTGGTCAGCAAGTCAGTGGTCTAATCCCCATCTCTTTAATGCGGTATACTCTGGTTGGTGCACATACACCGGTGGCATAAATAATCTAGGTGAACGTTCTGAATTTTGGACTTCTACTAGTTATGACAATCAAAACGCAGCCGTCTTCTTTAAGTCAACTTCCAGTGTAATGCCAACTGTTGGTCTCAATAAAAATAGTGGCGTGCCAATTCGCTGTGTTAGATAGGAGCGAAAAAAAAAGGGGGGGTGGTGTATACTCAGGACAAAATTGTGGAAAATCTTCTTTCAAGGTCGAGAAAAATGAACTACAGAGGAATACTCGGTAGTTCATTTTTATCAATTTTCTACCTTTTTCACTTATTCAATGATCCTGAATAACTGACTTATACTATAAAAAGCTTTTTATATGCAAACACCTCCTTCCTCCCAAATGTACAAAATTCGGGCAATGTGGCATTATTTAGGAAAAATGAGCAAGAGTGGTAATTTTACTGGAGTGCATTAGAAGAAGAAATTGGTGAGGCAAAAGTGGCTGATTGACAAGAGGTACATAATTATATCTGGTCCATGTGGCTGGGGCTGGATGAATTGCAGGCTAGATTGCCTTTTTCTTGGCGGTTGCTGCGGGGTGTGCATGGGGAATTGAT
>CAYJFT010000009.1:5164-16837 GCA_964369765.1 uncultured Pseudomonadales bacterium
TTTTTTATATTTTTTCCTTCTTGGGCTGCGCCGCGGGGGGGCCTGGGGGCGGGGGCGGGAGCAATGGCAGGCTAGATGGCCTTTTTCTTGGGGGTGGCGGCGGGGGGGGCATGGGGAATTGAGGCCGGGGGGGCGGGGGAAGCATAAATGCCCGGGGGAAATCCGGGTCAGTTAAAATTGGATTGGTGGCAATGGTCCCAGCGAGGCTTTTTTTGTGCCCCAGCACCCCGAACGTTTGCCAAAGTTATTAACTGATTTAGAGAAATTTTGGCATAATGCTGATTTGTTACTGCCGGTTTTGTATCTATCTGGTTATCTAGAGAAAAACAAAAGTGATTATTATGATCAACTGACTATGGTGAGAAAAACCGGTGATTTGCAGGTTTGGTTGCGGTTTTTTATGGCGGCGATAGAGCAAGCTTATCAGCGGAGTATTCGGCTTTTGGAGCGAGTGGTGGTGCTAGTGGAGGAATATAATCAGTTAATTATGCCGCTTAGTGGACCCAGCTCGCAAAATTGTTTGCAATTATTGCAGACTTTGTATGAGCGGCCGGGTTGTCAGATGAACAATTAAATAATTTGATTCGGTATAATTTAACAAAATTGAAAAAAGAAGGTTTGATTAGTAGGCTTGGCATAGATAAAAAACCAGTTTGGAAGAGAAGAAAGTAATCATTTCTGTAGGAAAATCTGCAGTATGGGGGTCGATGTTTCGGTTGCAATTCGTTTTTTTGTGTTATAATAGTTGTTATCGGGGACAAAGCTATGGCTGCTTTTTTCTCGATGTTCTTTCAAATACTGTTTCGCTCAAATATAGAAGGGGGGTATATTGCAATGAATTGGCCTTAGTTAAATACTAATATTAATTATTTTTAATTAAATTAAAGAAACAGTTGTCTATTAGCCCTGGTTTTATACCAGGGCTTTTTCTGATTTAATCCCCCTGGCGATAGAGATAGAGACGGCGGACGCCCTGGGAGATACCTTTTTCTTTGGCGAGCTTGAGTGGGGGGATAGCGCTGGTGCGCTCCACATGAGGGCCGATACAAATTTCTTGAGAAGCGGTGGGGATGGTGTAAACAGAGACTTGGTCTGGGTAGCGATCGGCAAAGACGCTGCCGCCGACGAGCTCCAGGGCTTCTGCCTTGGGGTGGAAAGTCTTGCAAACTTCTAAGTCGGCGGCGATCCAAGCATTGACCTGATCAATGACTTGCTGTTTTTGTTCCGGGGTGAGCGGGGCATCCAGGGTAAAATCTAAGCGGGCGCGCTCGGCAGTGATATTACTGCCTTTTTGGACGGCGTCTGGTTTGACATATTTTTGCAGGGCAGCCAGGAGCAGATGAGTGGCGGTGTGGAATTGGACAGTAGCGGCCTCGGCGTCGGCGAGGCCGCCTTTGAATTTAGTGGCAGATTGGGCGCGGGAGAGATTTTGATGAGTAGTTTTGGCGGCTTGGAAGTCTTCAATTTTGATTTCTTGGCCACGTTTGGTGGCGATTTCTTGGGTGACTTCAAAAGGAAAGCCATAAGATTCATAGAGGAAGAAAGCTGATTTGCCGTCCAGGACGGGGATTTTTTCCAATTCTTTTAGGCCTTTTTGCAGGGTTTGGCGAAACTTTTTTTCTTCGGTTTGCAGAGTAGTTTTGATATGGTTGGTTTGAGTGGAGAGAATGGGATAAGCGGGGGTGTAAATTTGAATTAGATAATCAACAACTTGGCTGGACCAGTCTGGGATGAGCTGGAGTTGGTCGGCCAGGAGGAGAGAGCGGCGGATCAGGCGGCGCAGAACATAACCCTGCTCTTTATTACTGGGGAGGACGCCATCGCTGATAAGCATAAAAGCAGCGCGATAATGATCGGCGATAATGCGAATGGCGGTTTGCTGGTCGGTGGTGGCGGTGGCATAAGTGAGGGGGGTATCGGCGAGGATGATGTCAATTAGGGGAGCAAAAAAACTGGTGGTGAAGAGGTCGGGTTTATCTTCGGCGGCCATGAGCAGACGCTCAAGGCCGCCGCCATAATCAACGTTTTTTTGCGGCAATTCGGCAAAAGTGCCATCGGCTTGCTTTTGATATTGCATAAAGACACTATTGCAGATTTCAATATAGCGGCCACAGTCGCAATTGGGATGACAGGGCTGATCGGCCCAGGGGGAATTTTCGTGAAAATGATGCTCTGGGCCAAAATCATAAAAGATTTCTGAGTCGGGACCTCCGGGTTCCCCGGCGGGCATGTGCTCTGGCGCGCCAGAACGGCTCCACCAATTCTTTTTGGCGTCATAGAGACGGATGCGCTCGCCAACAGTGGCGGTAATATTTTTGCTAGCAAAAAGTTCTTGCCAGATTTTGATTGATTCTTGATCCTGGGGGATATTAATTTTGGCGTCGCCGGCAAAGACGGTGACATAGAGGCGATTGGGGTCAAGCCCGGCATAATCGGTGAGAAATTCAAAAATCCAGGGCAGTTGCTCTTTTTTGAAATAATCGCCTAGTGACCAATTGCCTAACATCTCAAAAAAGGTGGTATGGCGGGCATCGCCGACTTCATCAATATCCACAGCGCGGAAAGACTTTTGCGAGTCAACCAGACGGCGACCGAGGGGATGTTCTTGGCCAAGTAAATATGGGACAAGCGGCTGCATACCACTACTGGTAAAAAGCGTGCTAGAGTCGTTTTCGGGGATTAGCGGAGCGCTGGGAATGATAGTGTGGCCGCGGGCGGCATAAAAATCCAGGAAGGACTGGCGTAAATGATTAAAAAGATTGTTGTCGCTAGGATTTTTTGTCATATGAGGAATTATAGCATAAAGAGATCTGTTTTAAGCTTTCTGCTGGGAAAAATCAGGGGAATTTTTGGTATAATATAAGTTCTTTAATATGAAAAAATTTATTAAGAAATTTTTGATTTTGTGGGGATATGCGTGGCAGCGGCCGTGGCTGTTGATTATTACTTTGCTTTTTTTGGTGCTGCTGACCATTGCTTATAGCATAGAGCCTTATTTTTATGTTTGGTTTACCAATTTGGTTTTGTCGGGGGAAATTGCCATGGTGGGTTGGGTGCTGGGTTTATTTTTGTTGACAGTGGTTTTGAGCTCGGTTTTTAGTCTTTTTGCACAGCATTTGGGTAATAAAAGTATAGTTTCTGTTTCGGTCAAACTGATGAATAAAGTAATGGCCAAGATTCATAATTTGGATTTTGCTTATCATGCTAATAAAAGCTCGGGGAAGTTATTGAGCTTTATTAATCGTGGTGATGATGCGGTTTTTGTATTTTTGGATGCATTTTATTTCCAGATTCCTGAACTTTTGCTGGGTTTTGTGATCATGTTTATTAGTTTTTCGCAAGTGGGGGTGAAATATGCCATTCCAGTGGTGGTAAATTTTGTGGTAACCATAGCCCTGAGTATGTGGATTATGAAAATAAATATGGCCAAGCGCAAGGAATTTAATGAGGTGGACACGCAGTTAACTGGGGAAAAAGTGGATAATTTGGTTAGTTTTGAGACGGTTAAGTATTTTGCTAGGGAGAAATTTGAGTTGGGTAGAATTGGCAAAACTTTGCGGAATTGGGATAAAAAGTTGATGGAGTATTTTTTTACTTTTCGTTATTTTGATGTGGCTAGGCAGGTAACTAATATTACCTTTTTGGCGGTGATTTTTGGGATGAGTTTTATTGATTTGCAAAATGGTTTTTTTGATTTGGGTCAGCTGATTTTTATGCTTACTTTTGCCATGGGTTTTAATTGGCGTATGACTGGTTTTATTAATATTTTGCGCCATGTGGCCAAAAAGAGTGAGGATTTAGAGAATTATTTGGCGATTTTGGAGGAAAAAGAGACGATTGTGGATCCGGTGGAAGGGCGGGAGATAGAGAATTTCCGGGGTGAGATAGAGTTTGCGGGGGTGGATTTTGCCTATGAGAAGAAAAATGATTTGGCCTTGCGGGAAGTGAATTTGAAAATTGCTCCAGGTGAAGTAGTGGCCTTGGTGGGTTTTTCGGGGGCAGGGAAAACGACGGTGGTGAAGCTTTTGCAGCGGATGTATGATGTTCGGGCGGGCTCGATTAAAATCGATGGCGTGGATGTGCGGGAAATGAAGCGGGCCTATTTGCGTGATTTGGTGGGAATTGTACCGCAAGAGTCGATAATGTTTAATAATACCATTGAATATAATTTGGCTTATGCGCGGCCAGAGGCGAGAAAGGCGGAAATCGAAGCGGCAGCAGCGGCCGCGCAGGCGGATGAATTTATTGAGCGTTTGCCCAAAAAATATAAAACGGTGGTGGGTGAGCGAGGCATTAAGTTATCAGGCGGACAGCGACAGCGTTTGGCGATTGCTCGGGTCCTTTTGAAAAAACCGGCGATTGTGGTTTTTGACGAGGCAACAAGTAGTTTGGATTCACATAGTGAGCAAGCGATACAAAAATCTTTTTGGGATTATGTCCGGGGCAAGAATGAAGCAGCTGGCGGGCGGCGGCGAGTCAGTGCGGTAGTGATTGCTCATCGTTTGTCTACGATTATGAAAGCGGATAGAATTGTAGTGATGAGTGAAGGGCAGATAGTGGAGAGTGGTAGTCATCGGGAGCTTTTGAAGCGGCCGGGGTCGATTTACAAAAAACTCTGGGATTTGCAATCCAATGGCTTTATTGGTGATGGTGAGACAGAAGAGACCAAAGATAGAGCTACGGTGGAGAAAGTGGTGAAAAAAGCTTGATATAGCTTTGTTTTTTACTGAGGGATAATGGTGATTTTTTCACCTGGTTTAGCTAGGGCGGCATTGGCTTCGTCGGTGTCTAGATGTAGTTCTGGCTTGGCGCCGGCGTCTAGGCGGATGATAAAGTCATGGAAAAGGGTGGGCCGGGGGCCGCCGGCGCCAATCAAAGCAGAGAATTTTTGCTGGGGGTGCAGATTAAAGGTGGGGAGATCGGTGGGGTCTAAATGGAGATGGCGCGCGGCCACGATAGCGATGGGTAGAGTGAGCTGGCCCGCCGGGCCGTGAAGAGTAACTGTGGCCGCGCCGCGCAAATCTCCGGAAACCCGGACTGGTGGTTGAATACCCAGGGTTCGGGCGTCGGTTTGCGAGACTTCCACTTGGGAATAATCGCGCAGTGGGCCCACTAAACGGACTTTTTCAATTTGGCCTTTGGGGCCAGTGAGAGTGAGAGTTTCTACGGCGGCATAACCGATGTCTTGATGGAGGGCACGCAGGGGGGTGGGGGTGGTACCGAGGCCAAAAAGAGTAGTAAAATCGGCGGCGGTTAGGTGAAGATGGCGATTAGAAATATTAAGAGTTATTTTTTTCATAGCGTCATTATACTATAGATAAATAAATTGATTGGGGAGATTTGGGGTAAAAAAAAGCGGGCGATTAAAATCGCCCGCAAAATTTAAAAAAATAAATTAATAATGTAAAAGCTTGTCAAGAGTAGACTATTATCAGTTATAATAGTCATTACCAACGCGTCTGTAGCTCAGCGGATAGAGCACTGGTCTTCGGAACCAGGTGTCGGGGGTTCGAATCCCTCCAGACGCGCCGAGTTTTGATTAGTTTTGCTAATTTGCAATTTCTTCTGCTATAGGATTTAATTGATAGATTTTTTTCCGGAGTTGATTTTGGATTGATTCTGGTAATTTGCTTCTGCTGCAGATCTGGGCGATTTCCTGATAGTAAGACATATTATCACCGGCCAAGCTGATGGCTTTTTGAATAAAGGTTGCTCTGTAGGGGTCATTGGGTGGTAATAAATTTTTACAAACTCTGGTGGCCATCAGTGGGCATAGGCAGGTTTGTAATAATTCTTCTAAAATTGCTTCTCTTTCTCTTGGGTAGCGAATGAAGGGGAAAAGATCGTAAAGGTCTTGATATGCAATAAATTTTTTTTTGATACGCCGATAGGTTTTGTGTTGCTGGCGTGGTGTGTCAAAGTTGGCCAAAAGTCTGATGTATTCGGTGGTGGTTTGGGCCGAGCGTAATGCGAGTCGAAAGTTTGAAAATTGCTTCATTGATTGTTCTCCCTTGATAAATTATTTTTCTTAGAACTTATCCTTGCTGCCGGCAAAAATTGCTTAATAATTTATGGGCAAAAAGGAAGACTATATTATACCATTTTTGGTGATTTTGGTCAAGATTTGGCTAAAAAATGCGGTATAATCTAAATAGATGCCCAGATGTTGAAACTGGTAGACAAGCACGGCTTAGAACCGTGTGCTGCAAGGCGTGCAGGTTCGATTCCTGTTCTGGGCACTCAGAGTCGAAAGTTCGCAAAAATGGGTAAAATGTTAGATTTTTTAGACTTTTTTGGTTTTTATGTTGTATTTCTTTAACATTTATGCCAAAAATGATTTGCCCAAAAACAAAGGTGAAGGACAATTTATTGAAGAGATTTTGAAAAATCAATTTGCAGATTTGTGGCAAAAATGTTGGTAAATATCAATCCTATTTTTTTTCGCTAATTCTATATTCTTTTTTGGAAAGATACTTTTGTAAGAGAGTGTAGCTAAAATGAGCTAACCAAACTCCATAAATATTAAGTCCTAGTCCAAGGAAAATAAAGATCAGGATAATTTTGATGATTGAGCTGTAAAAGTTTCTTTTGGTAAGAAAGCTAAAAAATCGCAGGCCCCTTAGATAGGCAAAATAATAGGTGCCACTGGCGGTCATGTAGCAAGAGATTAGGAGAATTGGTAAAATAGTCAAGGCCAAAAATTTTTCATCTGTGGTATTGAGAGCAAGATAGAAGATTGGCAAGGAAAGCAAAAAAATTAAAATAGGAAAAAGTGTAGATAAATAGTTAATAAGTTTTTTGGCTATTAATTTGTTTTTGCTGATTGAAAAAGTGAAAAATCTTATTTATTTGTTGTTGATTGTATTTAAGAAGAAAAGTCTTTTTGGCGCTGATAAGCAAATAAAAGAACATAAGGGTATCCAAGATGACTGTGACCAAGGTAATTCCAAAGACTCCGTAGCCCAGTTTGACAACGATTAAATCTAATATTAAGTTGAAGATGATAATGATGAAACGGACTTTGAGAATATTGGCTTGTTTGCCCAGAGTGCGCTGTTGTTGAGATAAAACAATGACCCAAGCACTTTGGATAAAACCAAAAAGTCTGGTAATGATATAGACTTGGCAGATAGCACTAACATTAAAGAGTGCGGGAAAAGTGGGAGTGAGTAAATAGACAATAACAATGGAGACTAGACTGATTAAATAGCTCCAAGTAATTTTGACTAAGCTGCAAAATGAAAGTGGTTTGCTAATAAAATTTATTTTTTTTGTTTTATAATCAGTGGGAAAGGGAAAAATGAGCGAAAAAAAAGATCAAGAAATTTCTGACAAAGAAGCCAAAAAAGCAGCTAATGAGATGGGATTTTCCATGGGTAAATTGCGGGCCAAAAGTTGGACTTTGGCCGGGGTATCAAGTGCTATTAGCTTGCTGGTTTTTGCCGGGGGTGGTTTTTTATTGGATTACACTCTTGACAAATGGCCAGTTTTTTTTATAATCGGGATGGTGGTGAGTTTTATTGCCACTAATGTAATAATTATGATTTTGGGAAAAAAAGTATGGACGCAGTCAGCTTAGCGCCAATAGCAATTTTTACAATTGGTTCATTGCCGGTGACAACCACTTTGTTGTTGCAAGTGATTATGACGCTGCTTATTATAGCAGCTTTTTTGATTGTAATTAGACGCTGGTATGTAGTGCCTGGGCGGTTTCAATTGATTATGGAGTCACTTTTGGATTTTGTTTTTTCTCAGGTAGATAAAATTACCAGCGATAGACGCAAGACCATCAAGATTTTTCCCCTGATTTTTACTTTGTTCATTTTTGTTTTGTCTAGTAATGTTTTTTCAATGATTCCGGGTTTGGGGGCTTTTCAGGTGGTGGCGCTAAGTGGAGAGAGTACCAATATTTTCCGCTCGGTTTTGGCTGATTATAGCGCTATTTTGATGATGACTTTATTGGTGGTGACAATTGCCCAAATTGTCTTTATTTGGACTCAGGGTTTGGGTAAATATCTTAAACAATTCTTTGATTTTTCCAATCCCATCAATTTTTTTATTGGCCTGATGAATATTATTAGTGAGTTGGCCAAGATTTTGTCTTTGTCTTTCCGGCTTTTTGGCAATGTTTTTGCTGGCGAGGTTTTGCTCTCGATTATGACTGGGCTAATTCCTTTTGTGGTTCCCCTACCCTTTTATGTGTTGAGTTTTTTCTCTGGGGTGATCCAGGCTTTTGTTTTCGCGGTTTTATCGGCGGTTTTTATAAGCGGCGGGATGGAGATTACCGAACAAGTCAAAAAAGAAGAGCGGGCCGAAAAGGTTTATCAAGGTGGGGGCGAGGTAGTGACCAAGGGTTAGTTTTTGTTATTAGGTAGTTATTAGTAAATAAAAAATATAAAAGAAAGGACAAAAATGGAAGTCGAAGGTTTGAAATATTTGGCAGCTGGGCTTTGTATGGGAATTGGAGCGATTGGACCGGCTATCGGTGAAGGTTATGTGGGCTCCAAAGCTATGGAAGCAATCGGGCGCAACCCAGAAGTAAGTGATAAGGTGACCTCTTTGGTTTTTGTTTTAATGGCGGTTTGTGAATCAACCGGTATTTATGCTTTGGTGGTCTCATTAATTATTTTGTTTGCCTAAAATTGGAAACTTAGAAATCAGAGACTATGGAACTTTTGCATGCTTTGGGGATTGACTGGGGAATTTTAATTGCTCAGTTGGTAAATTTTGCAATTCTTTATTTTTTCTTGGCTAAATTTGCCTTGCCAAAAGTTCAGGGAATGATGAAAAAAAGACAAGAAGAAATAGATGCGGGGATAAAAAATGCTCAGGAAGCTAGTGGAGCGCTGGCTCGGGCGCAGGCCAAAGAAGAAGAAATTTTGGCCAGCGCCAGGAGTGAGGCGGCGGCGATTATTTTTGAAGCCCGGGAAGAGGGCAAGAAGAAAGCGGCTAAAATAATCGCCGCCGCCAATGATCAAGCAACTAATATTGTAGAGAATGGAGAGAAACAAGTAGCGACTGCCAAAACCAAAATGATGAGTGAGGCCAAAGCGGCTCTGGCAGAGATTATTAGTTTGGGAGTGAAAAAAGTGACTAAGAGCGAGGTCAAAGCCGAGTTAATTGAAAAAAAGTATTTGGAAGAAGGACTGGTAAATTAGAATGAGTAAGTATAAGGCCAAATTTTATGCTCAGGCTCTTTATGAGCTAACTGAGGGCAAAGATGAAAAGTCGGTGACCAAGGCAATTAAAGGGATGCTTAAAATCTTGCAAGAGAATAAACAGCTCAAACTTTGGCCCAGCATTGTAGAAGCTTATGGTCGGTTGGCTTGCAGAGAACAAAATTTGGTAATTGCTCAGGTTATTAGTGAGGGAGAAATAGGTGAAAAAGAGCAAAAAAGAGTTGGAGAATTTTTGCAAAAAGAATTTCCCCAAAAAATGGTGGAAATAATTTATGTGCAGGCTGCAATGGGACCAGGTATAAAGGTCCGCGCCCAAGGAAAAACTTGGGATTTGAGCTTGGGTCATCAAATTGAGAGCTTTAAAAAGCATTTGATTAGCTAATAAGAATAAATTTACATAAATAAGTAAAATAGTAAAGAAATAAATAGTAAAGAAAAAGTATGAAAACAAATCAAATTATTGAACAATTAAAAGCAGCGGCTTTGGATTTTAATCAAGAGTTTAAAGCCGAGAAAATTGGTACAGTGGCCAGCGTGGCAGACGGAGTGGTGAAAGTTAATGGTTTATCAGAAGTGATGAGCAGTGAAATGGTGGAGTTTGAAAATGGTGAGATTGGCCTAGTTTTGAATTTGGAAGAAGATAGCGTGGGGGCAATTGTTTTGGGTGATGATGTTTTGATCAAAGAAGGACAGACAGTCAAGCAATTGGGTAAAATTCTCTCTATCCCGGTGAGTGAGGAAATGCTGGGGCGAGTGGTGAATCCGCTTGGTCAAGCAATTGATGATTTGGGGCCGATCAAGGCTGATAAGTATCAGGCAATTGAAAAAATTGCTCCGGGGGTAATTACACGCAAAAGTGTTCATCAGCCAGTACAAACAGGTATTAAGGCTATTGATGCCATGATTCCCATTGGCCGGGGGCAGCGGGAGCTAATTATTGGTGATCGCCAGACCGGGAAAACGGCAGTGGCGATTGATACTATTCTCAATCAAAAAGGTCAGAATATGATCTGCATTTATGTTTCAATTGGGCAAAAAGAAAGTAAGGTGGCGCGGTTGGTGGAGCAATTGCGGAGTGCTGGAGCAATGGATTATACGATTGTGGTGAGCGCCGGTGTGTCCGAGGCAGCCGCTTATTCTTATATCGCGCCCTACGCCGGCGCAGCAATTGGGGAGTATTTTATGGAAAAGGGCCAGGATGCTTTGGTAATTTATGACGATTTGTCTAAGCATGCGGTGGCTTATCGGCAGATTTCTTTGATTTTGCGTCGCCCGCCCGGGCGCGAAGCCTATCCTGGAGATGTTTTTTATCTCCATTCCCGTTTGCTAGAGCGGGCGGCGAAAATGGATGAGAAATTTGGTGGTGGTTCATTAACTGCTTTGCCAATTATTGAAACTCAAGCCGGTGATTCCAGTGCTTATATTCCCACCAATGTGATTTCGATTACCGATGGGCAGATTTATCTAGAAAGTGATCTTTTTTATCGGGGAATTCGCCCGGCGGTCAATGCTGGTCTCTCGGTCTCGCGGGTGGGCGGTAGCGCCCAGACCAAAGCGATGAAAAAAGTTTCTGGGCGGCTGCGGGTGGATTTGGCCCAATTCCGGGAATTGGAAGCTTTTACTCAGTTTGGCAGTGATTTAGACGAGAAAACCAAGCAGCAGATTGAGCGGGGTCAGCGAGCAGTAGAGCTCTTGAAACAAGCTCAATATCAACCGATGAAAATGGAAGAGCAAGTGGCAACTTTATATGCGCTAAATAGTGGTTTATATGACGAGGTGGCGGTGGCCAAAGTTGCTGATTATGAAGCAAGCTTGCTAACTTATTTGCATGATCAAGACAAAAAAGCTTTGCCTTTACTAGCGAAAGAAAAAAATTTGAGTGAAGAGGTGGAAGCGGCCTTGAAAAAAGCCTTGACACAGCATCATCAGATGTATATAAAAAGAAATGGGGGAAAATAGCTGAGGTAAAAAATTATGGCGGGTTCAATCAAACTTCTTAAGCGGCGAATCAAGTCTATTGATAATACGCGCAAATTAACCAAGGCAATGCAAATGATTGCGGCGGTACATATGCGCAAGGCAGTTAGTGAGACTCAAGCAGCGCAACCATTTGCCCGGCAAACGATTGCCCTTTTGGATAATTTTTCTCAGTATTTAGATGAGCAAAAAGTCAATCATCCTTATGTGCGGGAAGTGCGACCGATTAAAAATGTTTTGGCAGTGGTGATTACTTCTAATCGGGGCCTGTGTGGTTCTTTTCATTCACAGCTGGAAAAGAAAATCAAAGAAGTGGTGAATGAGCCCAATGTTTTATTAGCCTATCCTTTTGATAAAATGACCGCGGCCGAGCAAAAAGAGAAAACAGCAATGGAGTTTGATTGGCTAGTGATTGGTAAAAAAGGCGAGCGCATGGTAAAGAAATTGGGCCATAATGTGATAGCTTCTTTTAATCAGCTCAATGAAAAAATTGATTCGGGCGAGCTAGAGGTGATTT